>JAJFJE010000218.1 GCA_021774355.1 Alphaproteobacteria bacterium | reverse complement strand
CTGGCGGCAAGTTGAACCGGACAGCCATGGTCCCGACGGGACGACGAACGGGAGGAGGGGACGGAGACGGGCGACCTTGACGGCGACTGAGACAAGCGCCAGCGTGCCTTCTCCGTGCGGCCGGGGCAAGCGTTCCGCGCGGCCGCAGAAAGAGGTTGCCGATGATTCGTCCCGTGAGCGTCGCCGCGATTCTGGCCTGCGCCGCCCTGCCGGCGGCGGCCGACCCGATGCCCCTGCCCCGGGTCGATTATCGGGCGAACTATGTCACCCAGCCGGACGGCGATCACCTGACCGTCGCCCACCGCGACGGCCGCTTGCGGGTCGAGATCGACCATCGGGGACAGCGGGCGACCGGCCTGATGAATCTTCATTCCGACCGGATGACCGTGATGATGGCCCAGGGCGGCCTGCCGGTGGCCATGGAGCTGTCCTTGAGCCAGGGGCTGGCCCGGCTGGGGGCGGCGGGCGCCGCCAATCCCGGCAGCCTGATGACCCAGGCCGATGTCACCCTGACCCCGGCCGGCCGCGATGTCATCGCCGGCCTGCCCTGCACCCGCTACCGGGTGGCCGGCCGGGCCGGCAACCAGCCTGTCGACGGCCATGCCTGCCTGACCGCCGACAATGTCCTGCTTGCCGCCGACCTGATCGAGCAGGGCCGACCCTATGGCCTGCGGGCGACCGCCGTGCGCATCGCGTTGCAGGATCCGGCCGATTTCCGTGTGCCGGACGGCGTGGCGGTGATGAACATGGATCAGGTCATGCAGATGCTGGGAACCGCCTTTCCGGGCTTCGGGCAATAGCGCGGGAACGTTCTGCCGCGCCACCCGGCGGCGCGACCCGTCCCCGCACCGGTCCTTGCGATGCCGCCGGCAGGCTGGACCGGCCAGCCGACGCGCCGCCGGTCCAGCCTGCCGGCGTGCCGCTATTCACAATCCCGGCAGGCGATAGTCCTTGAACTGTTCGCGCAGCCGGGTCTTGAGCAGCTTGCCGGTGGCCGTATGGGGCAGCTCGTCGACAAACACCACGTCGTCCGGCAGCCACCATTTGGCGACCCGGGGCCGCAGGAAGTCGATCATCGCGTCGCGGTCCAGGGCCGCCCCCGCCTTGGCCACGATGATCAGCAGGGGCCGCTCGTCCCATTTCGGATGGACGACGCCGATCACCGCCGCTTCCGCCACTTCCGGGTGGCCGACCGCCGCGTTCTCCAGATCGATCGAGGAGATCCACTCGCCGCCCGACTTGATCACGTCCTTGGCCCGGTCGGTGATCTGCATGAAGCCATAGGGGTCGAGGGTGGCGACGTCGCCGGTGTCGAAAAACCCCTCGTCGTCCAGCACCTTGCCGCCGGCGCCATGGAGATAGGTTTCGAGGATCCAGGGGCCGCGCACCTTGAGGTTGCCAAAGGCCGTGCCGTCCCGCGGCAGGGTGCGGCCCTGGTCGTCGGTGATCTTCATCTGGACGCCGAACATCACCCGGCCCTGCTTGCACTGGAGGTCCAGGGCCTGGTCGTGGGGCAGGGCGTCCAGGCCCGCCCGCGGGCTGCCCATGGTGCCGAGCGGGCTCATCTCGGTCATGCCCCAGGCGTGGCACACGGCGACGCCATATTTGTCCTGGAAGGTCTCGATCATCGAGCGCGGCGCGGCCGAGCCGCCGATCACCACCCGCTTCAGACTGCTCAGACGGGCGCCGGTTTTCTCCAGATGTTGCAGCAGCATCAGCCAGACGGTGGGGACCGCCGCCGTCAGGGTGACCTGCTCGGCCTCCAGCATTTGGTAGACCGAGGCGCCGTCGAGCGCCGCCCCGGGGAATACCAGCTTGGCCCCGACCATCGGTGCGCCATAGGGGATCGACCAGGCATTGACGTGGAACATGGGCACCACGGGCATCACGGTGTCGGTCGAGCGCATGCCCAGGGCATCGCCGAAATTGGCCGACATGCAGTGGATGGTGGTGGAACGGTGGGAGTAGAGCACGCCCTTGGGGTTACCCGTGGTGCCCGAGGTGTAGCACAGCGACGACGCCGTGTTCTCGTCGAACTCCGGCCACAGAAACGTCTCGGAGGCCCCGGCCAGCAGGTCCTCGTAACAGGCGACGTTCTTGAGGCTGGTGGCCGGCATGTGATCCCGGTCGGTCAGGATCACCACCCGTTCCACCAGGGGCAACTGGTCGATGATCTTCTCGATCAGCGGCACGAAGGTCAGGTCGATGAACAGGATCCGGTCGCGCGCATCATTGATGATGAAGGCGATCTGCTCGGGAAACAGCCGGGGATTCACGGTGTGGCAGACCAGGCCCGACCCGGAGGTGCCGTACCACACCTCCATATGGCGGAAGCCATTCCAGGCCAGGGTGCCGACCACGTCGCCGAAGCCGAGGCCCAGGTCGGCCAGCAGGTTGGCGACCCGGCGCGCCCGCAGCGCCAGCGCGCCGTAGGTGGTGCGGTGCTGCGGCCCCTCGACCATCCGCGAGACGATCTCCCGCTCGCTGTGATAGGCCTCGGCATGACTGAGATAGGTCGAGACCAGGAGCTGACGCCCCTGCATCAAACCGCGCATGTCGATCCCCCCATATAACGCTTCTACAGGCCCTGACCGGCAATTTAGGGGCTCTGTCGGCGGCGGTCAAAGGGGCAGCTGCTTTGCCCCCACGCCGCTCAGCCGCATTTCGAATAGCCGCAGGAATAGCAGCTGTCGCAACCCTCCTGGCGCAACAGGGTCGGCTGGGCGCATTTGGGGCAGGGCCGGGCGCCTTTCAGGGGGCCGCCGGGACCGCCGCCGCCGGCTTCGCCCCCCAGGGCGGCCGAGGCGGCCAGGGCCGCCTTGCCGATCGATTGCTCGGGGCGCTGCATGAAGCCGATCGAGATCAGATGTTCCTCGATCACCTCGCCGATGGCGGCGAGCAGCGACGGCACGTAGCGGCCGCGCATCCACTGGCCGCCGCGCGGATCGAACACGGCCTTCAAGTCCTCGACCACGAAGGAAACATCGCCGCCGCGCCGGAACACCGCCGAGATCATGCGGGTCAAGGCCACGGTCCAGGCATAGTGCTCCATGTTCTTGGAATTGATGAACACTTCGAAGGGCCGGCGGCGCCCGTCCTGAATCACGTCGTTGAGGGTGATGTACATGGCGTGCTCGGAATCCGGCCAGCGCACCTTGTAGGTCTTGCCCGGCAGGACCTCGGGGCGGTCGAGCGGCTGGGTCATGTAGACGACCCCGCCCGCCTCGTAGACATCGCTGGCCCGGCCGCCGCCGCCGGGCAGCGACAGGGGCAGCTCGGGCTCCCGCGGGGGGGCGGCCTCGGCCTTGGGGGCGACCGACAGGACCGAGCCGGTGATGGCATTGGGGCGATAGGTGGTGCAGCCCTTGCAGCCCTGCTCCCAGGCCATCAGGTAAATGTCCTTGAAGGCTTCGAAGTCGATATCCTCGGGACAATTGATGGTCTTGGAAATCGAACTGTCGACATAGCGCTGGACCGCCGCCTGGACCCGGACATGTTCCGCCGGGGTCAGGGTCTGGGCGGTGACGAAATAATCCGGCAGGGGCGCCTCGCCCTTCAGCCGCCGCCACAGGCGATAGGCCGGGTCCGAGACCTCCTCCTCCCGGCGGCTGCCGTCGGGCATCAGGACCGCGCGGTTATAGGTAAAGGAGAACACCGGCTCGAGACCCGACGAGACATTGTCGGCAAAGAGCGAAATGGTGCCGGTCGGCGCGATCGAGGTAAGCAGGGCGTTGCGGATGCCATGGGCGGCGATGGCCTCGCGCACCTCCGGATCGAGCGTCCGGGCGCTTTCGCCGGCCAGATAGGCCGCGGCGTCGTAAAGCGGGAAGGCACCCTTTTCCGCGGCCAGCTCGGTGCTGGCCAGATAGGCGGCGCGGCGCAGGCGGCCCAGCCACAGGTCGATCAGCTTCAGCGCCTGGGGCCCGCCATAGCGCGCGCCGCACAGGATCAGCGCGTCGGCCAGGCCCGTCACGCCCAGGCCGATCCGGCGCTTGCTCCGTGCCTCGTCTGCCTGCGCCGGCAACGGGAAATTGGAGATATCGACCACATTGTCCATCATCCGCACGGCGACCCGGACCACCCGGTCCAGTTCCTCGAGGTCGAGGCCGGCCTCGTCCTCGAACGGGCGGCGCACCAGCCGGGCCAGATTGATCGAGCCGAGCAGGCAGGCGCCATAGGGTGGCAGGGGCTGTTCACCACAGGGATTGGTGGCGCTGATCGTCTCGCAATACCATAAATTGTTAAGCCGGTTGATCCGGTCGATAAAGATCACGCCCGGCTCGGCATAGGCATAGGTCGCCCGCATAATGGCGTCCCACAGGGTGCGCGCCCGGACCGTGCGGTAGGCCACGCCGCCGAACACCAGATCCCAGCTCTGGTCGTCGGCCACCGCGGCCATGAAGGCGTCGGTCACCAGGACCGAGAGATTGAACATGCGGAGCCGGCCGGGCTCGCGCTTGGCGGCGATGAAATCCTCGATATCGGGGTGATCGCAGCGCATGGTCGCCATCATGGCGCCGCGGCGGTGGCCCGCGCTCATGATGGTGCGGCACATGGCGTCCCACACGTCCATGAAGCTGAGCGGGCCGGAGGCATCCGCGCCGACGCCCTTGACCAGCGCGCCCTTGGGCCGCAGCGTCGAGAAATCGTAGCCGATGCCGCCGCCCTGCTGCATGGTCAGGGCCGCTTCGCGCAGATTGCCGAAAATCCCCGACATGTCGTCGGGGATGGTGCCCATGACGAAGCAGTTGAACAGCGTCACCCGCCGGCTGGTACCGGCCCCGGCGAGAATGCGGCCGGCCGGCAGGAAGCGGAAATCGGCCAGGGCGGCGGCGAATTCGCCTTCCCAATAGGCCCGGCGATCCGCTGCCTCGTTGGCTGCCAGGGCCTTGGCGACGCGGGCCCAGCTGTCCTCGACGGTGGCGTCGATGGGCGCCCCGTCGGGCCCCTTCAGCCGGTATTTCATGTCCCAGATCTGCTGGCTGACGGGAATGCTCGATGCCATTCGGAAAGGCCCTGACTGATGGATGGCGGCGTGGCCGGCCATCATCGCAAGGCCGGCGGCCCGGGTCAAACCGCAAGTTCCTGTTTTGTTTCCACCGATCCCGCTGCCACAAGATGCTGTAGAGGCGGCCTGAATCGGCTTATCCCCAATTTCAACAGGTCGTGGTGCGGCAGTTATCCACAGGCCATCTATGGGTGTTGCGGCGATGTTCCCGATTCGTCGCAGACGCCAGATCTGGGGGCCGGGTCAGGGCGCCCTGGTGGCCTCTGCGTAGAGGCGGTCGGCGGCGGTTTCGATCGCGTCCTCCAGCCGGGCCATGAAGCGGGCGCGGGGCAGGCCCGGCGGGATGGCCGGCAGGAACTCGACGATGATGGTGCCCGGCCGGCGCAGGAATTTGCGCCGGGGCCAGAAGCAACCGGAATTCAGCGCCATGGGCACGCAGGGCAGGCCCAGTTGCAGATAGAGCGCGGCGGTCCCGGGCTGATAGGGCGCGCGGGTGCCCGGCTCGACCCGGGTGCCCTGGGGAAAGATCAGGACCGAGCGGCCGGCGGCCGCGGCCGCCCGGGCCGGGGCGATCAGGCTGCGAATGGTCTTGGCACCGCCGGTGCGGTCGATCGGGATGGAATGCAGGGCGACGGCGATCCAGCCGAACAGGGGAATCCAGCGCAACTCGCGCTTCATCACCACGGCCGGAAAGCCGCACAGATCGTGCAGGGCCATGGTGTCCCAGGCCGACTGGTGCTTGGCGGCGAACAGGACGGGGGCGGGTGGTATGTGCTCCCGGCCGCGCACTTCCATGCGGATTCCCGTCAGCACCGCCAGGCCGGCCCGGATGCCGGTCACGCCAAAGGCGATCACCGCCAAGTGGCAGCGCCGGGGCAGCGGCAGAACCGGGATCAGCAGGATCACCACCAGGGCGACCCAGACATAGAAGAAGGCGTTGAAGGCCAGCGAACGCAGGGCGGTCATGGCGCCGTCCCGGCTGCCGCAGCCTGGGCGCCGACAATCCGCAGGCGCACCAGCGCCCCGATATATTTCAAATATTCCAGGGGCATGGTGACCGCGGGCAGGGCCCCGCCAGCAAACGCCTTCTGGGGAAACACCGGGTGGGGCACCAGGCGCATGGCGGGCATGGCGAAGTGCAGTTCGGCCAGGCTGCGCGGCATGTGGTAGGCGGCGGTGACCACCCGCAGGCTGGTCATGCCATAATGCGCCGCCCATTCGGCGGTCTCGCCGGCATTGCCGATGGTGTCGCGGGCCTGATAGCCGAGATCGACGCAGCAGGCGAACAGGGCGGCATCCAGGCCCAGCCGCCCGCGCATCGTCTCGGCGCTGTTCTGTTCGCTGACCCCCGAGACCAGCAGCCGTCGGGCCTTGCCTTGGGTCAGCAGGGTCGCCGCCTCGTCCAGGCGCAGGGCCCCGCCGGTCAGCACGACGATGCCGTCGGTGGGGCTTTCGGCGGTCATCTCGGCCGACGCGACCTCGCCCAGGAACCACAGATAGCCCCCGGCCAGCAGGCAGGCGATCAGGGCCAGCAGGCGCAGCGGGCGGACCATCAGACCTGGGCGCGCAGGGCGCGGCGCACGGTCAGCTCGGCGGTGGCGCCGGCGATCATGGCCACGGCGACGGGCACGGCCAGCAGCGGCAGCAGGCTGCTGCGCAGGGTCGTTCCGGCGGGCAGGAAGGGCGATTGGGCGTCCCCCGCCAGGGCGATGACGGCGAGGGCCAGAAGCCCCGACAGGACGAAGCCGAGCACCCCCCCGGCAAGCCCCAGGAGCAGGAAATGGCGCGAGAACTGGCCGGCAATCTGGCGGTCGAAGGCGCCGATCTGGTGGACGATCTCGATCAGCCGGAGATGGGCGGCAAGGCCGGCGCGGGTGGCGAAGATCACCACCGTGACCAGGCAGGCCGCGATCAGCAGGACGACCACAAGGGCGGCCAGCTCGACCGCGAAGGCCAGTTCGCCGATCTCCTTCAGGCTGGTCACCGCCGGAGCCACGGTGGCGCCGGCAGCGACCTCCTGCAAGGCCGCGCCAAGCTTGGCGGTGTCGAGCGTGCTGCCGGGCACCGCCGCAATATCGATCAGGGTCGGCAGGGGCAGATCGCCCAGGGAGGCATCGCGACCGAGCCAGGGGGCGAGCAGCCGGGCCATGGTTCCGGTGCTCACCGGTTCGGCCGACAGCACCGCCGGATCCAGCGCCAGCCGGTCGATCACCCGGGCGATGGTCGCCGGGTCGGCCGGTCCCTTGGGATCGGCCGGCAATTCGACGGTGTAGCGCCCGGCCAGCTCCTGCTGGAAGCCCGCCAGGCCGGCGTGCAGGATCAGGGCCGCGCTGCCCGCCAGGCAGAGCAGGAACACCATGCAGGCGATGATGGCGGGCACCAGCCGGTTCGACAGGGCCCCCCGGGGCAGCAGGCGCAGGCGCTGAAAGCAGGCGATCATACAGTGCTCACCGACATCAATGGTCACCGATCGACAATTCACCGCGAATCAGCCGCATGACCGGCGCGCGATGGCGCTCCATCATGGCCACATCATGGGTCGCGATCAGCACCGTGGTGCCGATTCGGTTCAATTCCAGAAACAGATGGATCAGCCGGTCGCCCAATTCGGGATCGACGCTGCCGGTCGGCTCGTCCGCCAGCAACAGCCGGGGGCGGGTGATCACCGCCCGGGCGATCGCTACCCGCTGCTGTTCGCCGCCCGACAATTCGGGGGGGGTTGCCCGCATCTTGTCGCTGAGCCCGACCCAGCCCAGCAGTTCCTCGACATGGGCGGCGATATCGGCCTTGGCGGTGCCGGCGATCCGCAGCGGCAGCGCCACATTGTCGAAGACCGACAGGTGGTCGATCAGGCGATAGTCCTGGAAAACCACGCCGATCTGCCGGCGCAGCAGGGGCAGGGCGTCGCGCGGGGCGGTGACGATGTCCTGGCCGAACAGTTCGATCAACCCGCGCGACGGCAGGTGCCCCAGATAGATCAGCTTCAGCAACGAACTCTTGCCGGCGCCGCTGGCGCCGGTGAGATAGGTAAGGGACCCACGAGGCAGCCGAAACGAGATATCGCGCAAAATCTCGGTGCCGCTGCCGTAACGCATCCCGACATTGTCGAACCGCACCATCGACCGCGTTCCATATTCCTGCAGCGGCTATCCATACGTCGGTGGCGCCGGATGTACAATGATTGCGCGGCGTGGGCCGCAGCCGTCGGCGGCGACTCGCCTTGCGCGCGGCACTCGCCTATAAACGCCTGATCACTCGAATTCTTCAGGCGCGATGATCCTCACCTGCCCCTCGTGCAATACCCGCTACCTCCTGCCGCCCTCCGCCCTGTTGCCGTCGGGGCGCGAGGTGCGCTGTGCCCGCTGCAGCCACGACTGGTTCCAGGCGCCGCCGGCGGACATGCCCCATACCGTCGAGCTGACCGAGCCGCCGATCGCCGACGATCCGGCGCCCAGCCGCAACCTGCCCGGGCCGCTGCGTCCCCGGCCGAGCCGCCGGGCCGGCTGGCTTGCCCTGGTGACGGTCGTCGCCATCCTGGTCGCCGCGGCCGTGCTCTGGCGCAATGCGGTGGTGCTGGCCTGGCCGCCCTCGGCCAAGCTGTTCGACATGGCGGGCCTGCCGGTCGCCGGCATCGGCCTGACCCTCGACACGCCGACCATGGCCCGGGTCAGCGAGGCCGGGGTCGATGTCCTGGTGGTCAGCGGCACCATCCGCTCCAATTTCGCGGCGTCCCAGCCGGTCCCGCCGGTCTGGGTTCGCCTGCTTGACGGCGAGGACAGGGTGCTGCGGCGCGAACAGGCCAGTCCCGAGCCGTCAATGCTCGCCGGCGGTGCCACCGCCAGCTATCGTGTCCGCTTTGCGGCACCGCCTCTCGATGCGGCCAATGTTGCCGTCAGTTTCGGGGAAGATCGATGAGCCTGCGTCCCATCGCGACCGGCAAGCCGGTCCGGGTGCTGCTTGAGGCAGCGACCATTGCCGAGCGGGTGTCCAGCCTGGCCAAGGAGGTGGTGGCCAAGCTGGGCCGCGACTTCGTCGTGGTCCCGGTGCTCAAGGGCAGCTTCGTGTTTGCCGCCGACCTGCTGCGCGCCCTGCACCTCGAAGGTGCCGAGGTCGAGGTCGATTTCGTCATGCTGTCGAGCTATGGCGACGGCAAGACCTCGTCGGGCCAGGTTACCGTGCAGCGCGATATCGGCGTGATCGTCGCCGGCAAGAAGGTGCTGATCGTCGACGACGTGCTGGATTCCGGGCGCACCCTGTCTTTTGCCAAGGACCTGATGGCCGCCCGCGGCGCCGACGTCGCGCTTTGCGTGCTGCTGGAAAAGCCCCGCACCCGGGTGGTGACGCTGACCGCCGACTTTATCGGCTTTCCCTGCCCGGCGGCTTTCGTGGTCGGCTATGGCATGGACGTCGCCAATTGCTTCCGCGAGTTGCCGTTCATCGGCGTGGTCGAGGACTGACCCGTCAGAAGCGGCGCAACAGCCGGTCGATATAGTCGAGTTCTTCCTGGGGCCGGCTGCGCTCGCCCGCCCGGCGCCGCAATTCGTCCAGGATCTCCCGCACCCGCTTGACCTCGGCCTGGGTCGGCACCTGCACCTCGTCGCCCGTGCCGGCGCGCCGAGACGGGCGCGGCCGGCCCAGCGGGTCGCGCCCGCCGGCGCCGTTTTCGCCGGCCTGGCCGGGGGCCATCCCGAGCATCTGGGACAAGTTCCGGCCAAGGTCCCGGGTGCCCTGGCGCAGGGCCTGCAAGGCGTCGGCCTGGGCCTCCAGGGCGGCCGAGCCATTGCCCTGGCCGAGCGCCTCGCGCGCCGTATCCATTGCCCGTTCGGCGCCGGTCAGGCTGCCCGGAATATCCTGGCCGCCCTCGCCCAACTGGCGCATGGCTTCGCCCAGCGCCTTGCGCAGCGACTCCTGCCGTGTTGCCAGGTCGCTCAGCGACGGCGAGCCCAGGGACCCCGCCCGCCCGCCGGCCCCCGGCTCCCCGGGGGCCGGCATGCCGCCCGGTTCGGGCAGGCCTTCGTCGTCGGGCAGGCTGCCGCGGCCGCCGCCGGCGCCGCCCGGCTGGTCGCCGGTCATGCCGAAGGTGTCGTCCCGCAACTCCTGCTGGCGCCCGACCATGTCCTGAAGCGACTTGATGCCGTCGCGCAGGGCCTTGGCCGCGCCGGACGGGTCGTTCATCGCCTGCATGGCGCGCAAGGATTCCAGCATGTCGCGCATCTGGCCCAGGAGGTCCTGGGCCGCCTCGCGGGCGCCGCTATCGGCCAGGCGCTGCATCTCGTCCATCATGCGGGCGAAATCTTCCGGGCTGACCACCCGGCCCGAGGGCAGTTGCTGCAGGCTGCGGGGGTCGATCTGGTTGCGCATCGCCTCCTGGGTCACCGCCTGCAGATGATCGGCCAGGGCCTGCCGCAACTGGTTCATCAGGCGCCGGATCTCGTCGTCCGGGGCGCCCGAGCGAAGTGCCTGCTCGAGCGCGTCCTGGGCGGCGCGCAGGGCATTCTCGGTGCTTGCCACCCGGCCTTCTTCCAGGTCGATGGCCATGTCCCAGAGCAGGTCGACGACCATGCGGTCGGCATTGCGGCCGGCCTCCTCGCTCCGCTCCAGGCGGGCCTCGGCAACGGCCAGGCCGAGATAGACCCGCATCCGACCGCGGTAATAGGTCATGCTCGAGGCGATGTCGCCCAGTCGTCGGGCGACGTCCTGGCGCCTGGCCGGGTTCGCCACATAGCGCTTGCGCTGCTGGATGATTGCCTTGGCCAGGGGATTGTCGAAGGCCCGCTCGGGCAGGACCAGCTGTTCCGGAGCGCTGAGGCCCTGCTGGCCCAGGGCGTCGGTGGCGACCAGTTCGGCGGTCACCGGCTGGCCGGCCCAGGGATGGGCGGTCAGGTCGCGGAAGGTGGTGACCTTGAGCGCGGGCTGGTCGCCACCGCCCAGGGCCACGTCGAAGCTTTCAGGCGTGCGGCCGTCGCCGCTCAGGGTCAGGCGCAGGGCAACGGCGCTGACGCCGTAGTCGTCGGTTGCGCTGAAGGCCAGGCGCAGGCCGCGCCGTTCCGAGGCGGCGGGCGGGCTCGTGAAAGCCACCGTCGGCGGCGCATCGGGGATGACCGCCAGCGGCCAGCGGGCCAGGGTCCCGCCGCCACCGACCAGGGCCAGCTGGGTGCCGCCCGCGATGGTCGCCTCGCCCGAAACGGCCGTGCCGCCAACCGCCGTCAAAGCCGTCTTATGGTCATCGACCTCGATCGTGCCGCGGGTGACGCCGTTCAACTGGGCGGTCACCTTGGTCCCGGCCGGAATTGCCAACGGGTTGCCGGGCGCCAGGCCGTCATTGCCGAGATAGACCGGTGCCTTGCGGGTATAGGCGGGCGGCGTCGCCCAGGCGACGTAGTTGAGATCGGCGGCGGCGCTGTCCGGCCGGAGGCTGGGCGCCAGGGCCGCGGCCAGGCGCGCCGGTGCCGATGGCCCGGCATAGGCGAGACCGACCGCCACGAGCAGGATCACCAGGGCCCGCAGGGCCAGGGGATCATGGTCCGCCAGCCGAGGCGCGGGCAGGCCGTAGCGCAGCACGCCCAGGCTGGCCCTCAGGCGCTTCTGATGGGTCCGCCAGAGCGCCAGGGATACCGGATCGGTGCCCGGCGGGGGCTGGTCGTCGAGGGATTCCAGCGGGCGGTGGGCAAGGCCGCTGGCCTGTTCCACCCGCCGCCGTGCCGCCCGCGCCGAGGGCGCCGTCAGGGCGCCGGGCAGGCCGCGCAGGGCGGCGGCAAGGGCGGCCGCGAAAGCCAGCAACAGCGTCAGGTGAAGCAGGAAGGGCAGGCGCTCGAACAGGCCGAACAGGGCCAGGGCCGCGAACAGGCCGGCCACGGCGGCGGCGCGCCACAACACCGGCCACAGCGCTTCCCACCACAGGGCCAGGCGCGCCTGCACCAGGGCACGGCGGCCGATCGCAGGGGGCTGGTCCGAGGGCGCGCGCGCCATGCCGTCAGTCTCCGTCGCGCCGGGGGGCGTCGAGCCAGGGCGGCAGGCGGTCCCGGGCGATGATATCGGCCACCTCAAGACGCGGCCGGACGACCGCATAGGCGTCGCCCTTGACCAGAACTTCCGGGACCAGCGGGCGGGTATTATAGGTCGAGGCCATCACCGCACCATAAGCTCCCGCCGACAGGATCGCCAGCAGGTCGCCCGCCTGCGGTACCGCCATGGGCCGGTCGAGGGCCAGGAAGTCGCCGGTCTCGCAGACCGGGCCGACCACGTCGACCGCGCGCACCGGGGCGTCGGCTGCCGCCGCCGTCACCGGCAGCAGGCCGTGATGGGCATCGTAAAGGGTGGGCCGCAACAGGTCGTTCATCGCCGCATCCACGATCACGAAGGTCTTGACGCTCGCCTGCTTGACATAGATCACCCGGGTCACCAGGACACCGGCATTGCCCACGATCAGGCGGCCCGGTTCCAAGATGATGCGACAACCGAGATGGCCCGTGGTGCGTTTGACGATCTCGGCATAGTGCCGCGGCTCGGGCGGGACCAGCCGGTTCTCCTCGTAGGGAATGCCCAGGCCGCCGCCCAGGTCGAGCCGGCTGATGGCATGGCCATCGGCGCGCAACGCCAGGACCAGTTCGGCGACCCGGCGGAACGCCGCCTCGAAGGGTTCCAGGGCGGTCAGTTGGCTGCCGATATGGACGTCGACCCCGACCACCGCGATTCCGGGAAGGGCGGCCGCCCGGGCATAGACGGCGCGCGCCTGGTCCCAGGCGATGCCGAACTTGTTTTCGGCCTTGCCGGTGGAGATCTTGGCGTGGGTTCGGGCATCGACATCGGGATTGACCCGGATGGTCACCGGGGCGGTGGCGCCCAGGGCGGCCGCGACGCTCGACAGCGCTTCCAGTTCCGGCGCGCTCTCGACATTGAACTGGTGGATGCCCACCGACAGGGCCCGGGCCATTTCCATGCGGCTCTTGCCGACCCCGGAAAAGACGATCCGCTCGGCCGGAATGCCGGCGGCCAGGGCCCGTTCCAGCTCGCCCACCGACACCACGTCGGCGCCGGCGCCGAGCCGCCCCAGGGTCGCGACCACCGCCTGGTTGGAGTTGGATTTGAGGGAAAAGGCGACCAGCGCGTCATGCTCGGCAAAGGCCTGCGCGAAGACCTGATAATGCCGTTCCAGGGTGGCCGTGGCATAGCAATAGAACGGCGTGCCGACGGCCTCGGCGATGACCTCAAGGGGCACCGCCTCGGCGTGGAGGCGACCGTCACGATAGTCGAAATGGTTCATCGCAGGGGGATCGCGCGGGCCGGTTTCACAGCGGGAAGCCAGGGGGATAGCGGTCGGCGCTCTCCGTCGTCGTGCCCTCCCGCGGGCGCACCAACTCGCCCGGCTTGCCCGGTTCGGCGTGGACATAGCCGGGCGGCGGCGGCGTCGGCTTGGGCGGCGAATTGCGCCCGCAGGCGCCCAGGCCGCCGGCCAGGCCGAGGATGAACAGACAGGTCAGCAGGCGCCTCATGACATGATTCCCAATCGTTGCCGCGCTGCCTCGATCTGGCTGCGGACTTGAACCGGCGCGGTGCCGCCGAAGCTGGTCCGGCTACGCACCGAACTGTCGACCGACAGGACCTCGAAGACCGCGCCGGTGATTCGCGGCTCGACGTCCTGCAGCGCCGCCAGCGGAAGGTCTTCGAGGGCGAGCCCCCGGCCTTCCGCCAGCTTGACGATGCGGCCCGTGACATGGTGCGCCTCGCGAAACGGCAGGTCCAGGACTCGCACCAGCCAGTCGGCGAGATCGGTCGCGGTGGCATAGCCGGTGCCGGCGGCGGCCCGCATGGCGGCCGCGTCCGGGACCAGGTCGGCGACCATGCCGGCCATGGCGGCGACCACCAATTCGATCGCCTGGGCCGCCTCGAAGGTCGGCTCCTTGTCCTCCTGCATGTCCTTGGCATAGGCCAACGGCAGGCCCTTCATCACCACCATCAGGCTGGTCAGGGCGCCCAGTACCCGGCCGACCTTGGCCCGGGCCAGTTCGGCGGCATCGGGGTTGCGCTTCTGGGGCATGATCGACGAGCCGGTGGTAAAGGCGTCGCTCAGCCGCACGAAATGGAACTGGGCGCTGGTCCAGATCACGATCTCCTCGGCCAGGCGCGACAGGTGGACCCCCAGGATTGCGGCGGCGGCCAGATATTCCAGGGCGAAATCGCGCGACGACACGGAATCGAGGGAATTCGTGGTGGGCCGGTCGAAGCCCAACGCCCGTGCGGTCATCGCCCGGTCGATCGGGAACGAGGTGCCGGCCAGGGCGGCGGCGCCCAGCGGGCATTCGTTCAGCCGCGCCCGGGCGTCGCCGAGGCGCCCCAGGTCCCGTTCCAGCATGGCGACATAGGCCATCAGATGGTGACCGAAGGTGATCGGCTGGGCGACCTGCAGATGGGTAAAGCCGGGCATCACGGTCTCGGCCTGGGCTTGCGCCTGGTCGAGCAGGGCCGCCAGCAAGCCGCGCAGCAGGGCCGACAGCCGGTCGATGGCATCGCGCACCCACAGGCGGAAATCGGTCGCCACCTGATCGTTGCGCGACCGGGCGGTGTGCAGCCGCCCCGCCGCCGGGCCGATCAGTTCGGCAAGCCGCGCCTCGATATTGAGGTGGATATCCTCGCGGTCGGTGCGGAAGGCGAAGCGGCCCTCGCCGATCTCGGCCTCGATCAGGGACAGGCCCCGCTGAATTGCCGCGCCGTCCTCCCTTGCCAGGATGGCGGTCGCGACCAACATTTCGGCATGGGCTCTCGAGCCCGCAATGTCCTGCGCGTAGAGCTTGCGATCGAAGCCGATCGAGGCGTTGATCTCGGCCATGATCTCGGCCGGGCCGCGCTCGACGCGACCGCCCCACAGGCAGTTGCTGTGCGGCGCCGGAGGATTATCGGTCACGGCCGGCCACGTGGAACGAAGACGCCGAATCGAAGGGAGTCAGGATCATGAAGCTACTGCCAGTTCTCGGGCTTGCCGCGCTTGTCGTGGCAGGCGCGGTCGGCGCCTGGGTGATGGCCTCGGGCCTGGCCCCTCAGGAAAGCCAGGCCGGCCCGGCCTCGGGCCTGCCGCCGGGATATGTGTCCGGCGCCGGAGTGGCCAATTTTAGCGAAGCCGAAAGCCTTGTACCAGCGCCGGAAATCCATTTCGACGGGAGCGACGGCCAGGCCCTGACCCTGGCCGCGTTCAAGGGCAAGCAACTGGTGGTCAATTTCTGGGCAACGTGGTGTGCGCCCTGCCGCGAGGAAATGCCCTCGCTCGCCCGCCTGGCCCAGGCCGGGATACCCGATCTGGTGATCCTGCCGATCTCGATCGATCGCCTGCCCAATGACAAGGTGGCGGCGTTCCTGGCGGAGATCGGCGCGGGCGCCCTGCCGGCCTATCAGGACCGGTCCGGGGAAAGCGCCCGCGCGCTCGGCGCCCGCGGCTTGCCGATGACGGTGGTGATCGACGGCCAGGGCCGCCTGCGCGGCACCCTGGTCGGCCCCGCCGAATGGGACGGCCCCGCCGCCACGGCCCTGCTCGCCCGCCTCAGATAGTCACTTGTCGATCGGCAGGCGGTCGGTCAGGCGATGATAGGCCCAGGCGATCACGACCAGGGCGGCGCTGCCGGCGACGGCATAGCCCAGCATCGACCAGGGATGGGGGATCAGCCCGACCAGCACCGGCATGCCGGCGGCCGGGGGATGCATCAGGGTGGTCAGCATCATGGCAGCCAGGGCCAGGCCGACGGTCAGGGCGGCGGTCCAGGGGCCGACGCCCAGCACGGCGGCGCCGGCAAGGCCGATGGCGGTCGCCAGCAGATAGCTGCCGATCACCCGGTGGGGCCGGGCGACCGGGCTGTCAGGAAAGGCGAACAGGATAGCGGCCGACGAGCCATAGGCCGAAACCAGGGCCAGATGATCGTCGACCTGGCCGCATTCGATGATCAGGCCGAGCGCGCCGGCCGCGCCCACGCCAGCCAGGATGGCCTGGGCCACCCGGTGTCCCCAGCTTCCCGCCGCAAGCCGCTGGCGCCGCCAGAACGGCCGCCGCGTATCGCCCGCGAGGGCCGACTCGTCGGTCTTGTCGTGATCGGGGGTTGCCGACCGGGGCAGGGTCGCCCTCAGCGGGTCGGCACCGGGGCATCGCCCCGATAATCGTAGAAGCCCCGGTTGGTCTTGCGGCCGAGCCAGCCGGCCTCGACATATTTGACCAGCAGCGGGCAGGGCCGGTACTTGGAATCGGCCAGCCCCTCATACAGCACCTGCATGACCGACAGGCAGACATCGAGGCCGATGAAGTCGGCCAATTGCAGCGGGCCCATCGGGTGGTTGGCGCCCAGGCGCATGGCGGTATCGATCGATTCGACGGTGCCCACGCCCTCATAGAGGGTGTAGACCGCCTCGTTGACCATGGGCAGCAGGATGCGGTTGACGATGAAGGCAGGGAAGTCCTCGGCCGAGGTCGGTGTCTTGCCGATCTTCAGCGCGAATTCGCGGACCGTCTGATAGGTCTCTTCGTCGGTGGCGATGCCGCGGATCAGCTCGACCAGCTGCATCAGCGGCACCGGGTTCATGAAATGCATGCCCAGGAACCGGCCCGGCCGGTCGGTCGAGGAGGCCAGGCGCGTGATCGAGATCGACGAGGTGTTGGAGCAGACGATGGTCTCGGGCGGGATCAGCGGACAGAGGCTGCGGAAGATGTCCTTCTTGACCTCTTCGTTCTCGGTCGCCGACTCGATCACCACGTTGCAGTCGCCGAACTGCTCGAGGCCGGTCCCGGTCGAAATCCGCGCCAGCGCCGCGGCCTTGTCGTCGTCGGTGATCTTACCGTGCCGCACCTGGCGGTCCATGTTGCGCGCCATGGTCGTCGCCGCCTGACCCAGCAGGGCCTCGTCCACGTCCGCGAGCCTCACGTCGTAGCCGGCCAGGGCGCAGACATGGGCGATGCCGTTGCCCATCTGCCCGGCGCCGATCACGCCGACGGTCTTGATCTCGGGGATCGTGTTCGCGCTTTCGCTCTGGTCCGACATATCCTGGTCTTGGGTTGTTGAGGGGTTCGGTTAGCGGTGGACTGCCGGCTTAGAGCGCGTCCTCCAACTCGGGCACGATGTTGAAAAGATCGCCCACCAGGCCGTAGTCGGCAACCTGGAAGATCGGTGCCTCTTCGTCCTTGTTGATCGCGACGATCACCTTGGAGTCCTTCATGCCGGCCAGGTGCTGGATCGCGCCCGAGATGCCGACCGCGATGTAGAGGTCCGGCGCCACCACCTTGCCGGTCTGGCCGACCTGGTAGTCGTTCGGCACGAAGCCGGCATCGACCGCGGCGCGCGAGGCGCCGACCGCGGCGCCCAGCTTGTCGGCGACCCGCTCGAGCATGGCGAAGTTCTCGCCGCTCTGCATGCCCCGGCCGCCCGAGATGATGATCCGGGCGGAGGTCAGCTCGGGCCGCTCGCTCTGGGTCAGGTCGGCGCCGAGAAAACTCGACTGGCCGCTGTCGCCAGTTGCCGCGACCGCCTCGACCGCGCCGCTGCCGCCCTCGGCCGCGACCGGCTCGAAGGCGGTCGCCCGCACGGTGATCAGCTTGAGCGCGTCACTGGAGGTGACCGTCGCCAGGGCGTTGCCG
>JAJFJE010000217.1 GCA_021774355.1 Alphaproteobacteria bacterium | reverse complement strand
GACCTGCTGACCAAGGCCGCGATCAAGGAGATGATCATCCCGTCGCTGCTGCCGGTCCTGGCGCCGGTGGCCGTGTACTTCGTGATCTACGCGGTGGCCGACCAGACCGCCGCATTCTCGGCGGTCGGCGCCATGCTGATGGGCGTGATCGTCACCGGCCTGTTCGTCGCCATCTCGATGACGGCGGGCGGCGGTGCCTGGGACAATGCCAAGAAGTACATCGAGGAAGGCAATCACGGCGGCAAGGGCTCGGAGGCCCACAAGGCCGCGGTGACCGGCGATACCGTCGGCGATCCCTACAAGGATACCGCCGGTCCGGCGGTCAACCCGATGATCAAGATCACCAATATCGTGGCCTTGCTGCTGCTGGCGATCCTCGCCCAGGGCTGATCGGCCGACACGAAAAACCCCGCCGGAGGAGCCTCCGGCGGGGTTTCTTTTGGCCGGAACGGCGACCTTACGAGCGGCAACCGGGTGTCGGCATCCCGGGCATCTTCAGGCGAAGTGGACTCCGGTCTGCCGCCCGAAGGCGCGCCCCTAGGAGCCGCCGGGGACCGGGCCGGTGCCGCCGCCCGGGATCGGTGCGCCCTTGCCGCTGCCGACCGGCGAATTGAAGCGGCCAAGATTGCCGAACAATTGCTGCCAGATGGTCAGCTCGTTGCCGCGGGTGGCGGTGGCATCGGGGTTCATCGCGACCACCTTGCCGGCATCATTGCCCAGATGGCCGACCTCGGTGACGGTGCCGCCATCGTCGAAATTGATCACCCAGACCTGCTGGTCGGTGACCCTGTCGCGCTTGAAGGCTTCGGTCTCGGTGGTGGCTGCGACATAGTACCAGTGCTGGTCGTCGAAATTGGCCACCGTGGAGGGCGAGCCGAGCAGCCGGGCCACCGATTCCTTGTTGTCTACCCCGGGACGGATCGCTGCGATCGCCTCGTCATCCGGGCGCCAGCCACGATCTTCCACGAGCGGGGTGCAGGCGCTCAAGGCCAAGGCCGTTGCGCAGATCCCCAAAATCCCCAGAAGCGGCCGTGCAGCCGCATCCTTTCTGCCGACACTCATGAGTTTCATCCGCTGCTCGCCACGACCGCTGGAACGGCATTTTACACGCGGTGTATAAGTCGCTAAACCCGCTGTGCAAGGCGCCGCCTTCGCGGCGCCTCTCCGAACCGGGGCACCTTGTCACCAGGGGGACGGCCTGTCAACGAAGGGCCGGCCGCTGCTGGAGTGAAGCATGTTCGATCAATTACTACACCCCCGCGAAGCACGCCTGGCGGCCGAACTCTATGCCCTGGCCGTGGCCGCGGCGCGGCGTCCCGCCCTGTACCGTGACCTGGGCGTCCCCGACACGCTTGACGGCCGGTTCGACATGGTCGCCGTGCAGGTCTTCCTGCTGCTCGACCGGCTGAAGGACGAGGCCTCGGCCCGGCGCCTGTCGCGCCTGATTGCCGAATCCTTCTTTTCCGACATGGATCGGTCGCTGCGGGAGATGGGCGTGGGCGATACCGGTGTGCCGCGCCGGGTCAAGCTGATGGCCCAGGCCTATTTCGGCCGCATCGCGGCCTATGGTTCCGCCTTCCCGGCGGGGGACGCCGCCGTGCAGGCGGCCTTGCTGCGCAATGTCTATCGCGGCGTGGCGCCCGCCGGCGACCGGCTGGCGCTGCTGGCCGCCCAGCTGCGGCACGAGGCCCGCTGCCTTGCCGATATGCCGCTGGCGACGATCCGGGCGGGGACCCTGCCGCAGGCCGATCTCGTGGCCGCCACTGCCGAGGAGAGACCATGAGCGACGCCCTTCCCGAATTCAGCCGCCGTCTTGCGGTCGCCGCGGTCGGCGTTCGCGGGCGGCTGGAACGGCTGTCCGCGAACCCGGAGGAACGGGCGGCCCTGGCACGGCGTCTCGACCTGGTGGCCCTGGAGCGGCTGGCGGGCGAGGTCGTCGTCACGCCGTTCAAGCGCGACGGGGTGGTCTTGCGCGGCACCGGCCAGGCGGCCGTCGTCCAGCGCTGCGTGGTCTCCCTGGAACCGGTCGCCCAGACCGTCGACTTCACCTTCGAGCGGCGATTCGAGCCCGGCGCACCCGATCCCAATATGTTCGACGGCGACCTGGAGGCCCTGCTGAACGGCGAGGACCCGCCCGACCCGGTGCCCGAAGATGGCGTGATCGACCTGGGCGAGGTGCTGGCGGAAGAACTCGCCCTGGCCCTGGATCCCTATCCGCGCAGGCCCGATGCAGAGATTCCGGCGCAATGGCAGGAGCGTGGCGAGGCGCCCCCCGAGCCGGCCCGGCCCAACCCATTCCGGGTCCTGAAAGGCGGTCGAGACACTTGAGTTACGCGCAACTCTGTGTATGTTCGGCGCTTCCCTGAGCGGGGCACAGGCCTCGTAACAGATAAGAGTCGATTCCATGGCAGTCCCTAAGAAACGCACTTCGAGTTCGCGCCGGAACATGCGGCGCAGCCATCTCGCGCTGACCCCGGTCGCCTCGGCCGAATGCAGCAATTGCGGCGAGCTGAAGCTGCCCCATCATATTTGCGGCGCCTGCGGCTATTATGATGGGCGTGAAGTTGTGTCGACCACACCGGCGGCTTGACCTAGGTTGAGGCCGGGGCATGGTGGCCATGTCCCCATTTACCGTTGCCATTGATGCCATGGGGGGCGATCACGCCCCGGAAGTGGTGATTGAAGGCGCGGCGATCGCGCGGGACCGATATCCGTCGCTGCACTATCTCGTCTTCGGAGACGAGACGCGGATCGCGCCCCTGGTGGCAGCGCAAAAGGCGCTGGCCGGGCGGGTGACCGTGCGGCATACCGCATTGATGGTGTCGCCCGACGAAAAGCCCAGCGTGGCCATGCGGCGGGGCAAGGGCTCGTCGATGTGGCTGGCCTGCGAGGCGGTTCGCGACGGCGCCGCCCAGGCGGCGGTGTCGGCCGGCAATACCGGGGCCTTGATGGCGATCGCCATGCTGCTGCTGCGCACCGCGCCGGGCATCGACCGGCCGGCCATCGGCTCCTTCCTGCCGACCGTGAACGGCGAGTCGGTAATGCTCGACCTGGGTGCCAATATCGGCTGCGACGGCCGGCATCTGGTGCAGTTCGCCTTTATGGGGGCGGCTTTCGCCCGGCTTTCCCTGGGGCTGGAGCGGCCGAAAGTGGC
>JAJFJE010000216.1 GCA_021774355.1 Alphaproteobacteria bacterium | reverse complement strand
CCGGAGCACCTCCGCATTGAACGAAGCCTGCCGCAAACTGCCTGCCACGCCAATAATCCTGGTCATCGCCATGCCCCCGTTGCCGACCGAAATTGCCGGGCGCCGCGCCGCGGCGGCCGCGCCTCCGGGCCCGCCGCGTTGACGGCGTTCGCCCCGCTCCCTACATTGCCCCGGCATGATCCAGGAACTCAACGACCGCGCGCGCCTGATCTTCCGCTCGATCGTCGAGACCTATCTCGAGACCGGCGAACCGGTCGGCTCGCGCACCCTGTCGCAGCGCCTGGGCGTGCCGCTGTCGCCGGCCTCGATCCGCAACGTCATGCAGGACCTGGAACAGGCCGGGCTGCTGTTCTCGCCCCACGCCTCGGCCGGGCGGATTCCCACCGACACGGGCTTGCGCATCTTCGTCGACGGCTTCCTGGAAATCGGCAACCTGACCGACGACGAGCGGCGCTCGATCGAGGGGACGGCCGCCGGCGCCGGCCAGACCCTGGAAGGCCTGCTGACCGAGGCGACCCGCAAACTATCCGGCCTGTCCCATTGTGCCGGCCTGGTCGTCGCGCCCAAGGCCGACAAGCCCTTGCGCCAGGTCGAGTTCGTCTCGCTGCAGCCGGGCAAGGGCCTGGTTGTCATGGTCGCCCAGGACGGCAGCATCGAGAACCGCATCGTCGACGTGCCCCTGGACTTGTCGCCGGCCGCCTTCCAGATGGCCTCGAACTATCTCTCGGCCCGCCTGCTGGGCCGGACCCTGGAAGAGGGCCGGGGCACGGTCCTGGCCGAAATCGACCAGAAGCAGGCCGAACTCGACCAGCTGGCGACCAGCCTGGTGGAAACCGGCCTCGCCACCTGGAGCAGCGACGAGCAGCGCAACCTGCTGATCGTCTCGGGCCGGGCCCGCCTGCTCGAGGATCTGACCGCCCTGGACGACCTGGAACGGGTCCGCCGCCTGTTCGATGACCTTGAATCCCAGCGTGACGTGCTCCAATTGTTGGATCTCACCCAGAATGCCGAAGGGGTGCGGATCTTCATCGGCGCCGAGAACCGCCTGTTCAGCCTGTCGGGCTCGTCGCTGATCGTGGCGCCGATCCGCCACAGCGGCGAGCGGATCCTCGGCATGATCGGTGTGATTGCGCCGACCCGGGTCAATTACGGACGGGTGGTGCCGATGGTCGATTACACAGCCCGGGTGATCGGGCGCCTGATGCGTTGAAATGGAAGACCTGACACCATGAGTGAACAGAGCGCGAAAAACGGTGCCGAGCCGGTCGAAGTCGAAATCCTCGACCCCGAGGCCAGCGCCACCGCGGACCTTGCCGGACGCAGCGATCCAACCGAGGCCCTGCGTGCCGAGATCGCCGACCTCAAGGACCGGCTGCTGCGGGCCGTTGCCGAGACCGAGAATGTCCGCCGGCGGTCCGAGCGCGAGAAGGAAGACGCCCAGAAATACGGCGTCACCCGTTTTGCCCGCGAATTGACTTCGGTCGCCGATAATCTGCGCCGGGCCTTGACCTCCGTGCCAGAGCATGCGCGGGCCGAGCATGACGGGCTGAAGACCCTGCTGGAAGGGGTTGAACTGACCGAGCGCAGCCTGCTTTCCGCTTTCGAGAAGGCCGGCATCACCCGCATCGAGCCGAAGCCCGGCGACAAGGCCGACCCCCATCGGCACGAGGTGATGTTCGAGATTCCGGGCACTGGCCAGCCGGCCGGCACCATTGTCCAGGTGGTTCAGACGGGCTATGCCATCCACGACCGGCTGTTGTGCGCCGCCCAGGTCGGGGTCGCCAAGGCCGAACCCTCCGCCGCCCATGTCGACACCACGGCCTGAGCCCCTCTGCGCCATGCGGTCGGGCACTTAGCCGCAGGTCCTTGCGGCCGGGCCGGCAATGGCCTAGCCATGAGTCATGGGGGGACACCGGGTCATAGGCCGCATGGCCGCTTGGGTGTGTGTGCTGGCGCTGGCCGCACAGGCCTTTGCCATGTCGTGGCATCACCCGAGGCCGCAGTCCGGTGCCCTGCAAATGGTGCTGTGCACGCCCTATGGCTACCAGGTGGTCAAGCTCGAGGCCGGCACCCCGACCGAACAGCCGGCCAAAGACCAGAGCAAGCAGCCGAGCCGCGGCTGCGCCCTGTGCGCCGCCCTGGCCTATGCGGTGTTCGCCCCGCCGGCGGCCGAGTTCATCCCCGTTGCGCCCCTGGCCGTGGCCGCCGCACCGTGGATTGCCATCGGCGGCCGCCTGCTGGCCGCCCGTACCGGCCTGCTGCCCCAGGCCCGCGCCCCGCCTCACCGCCTCCTCGCCTGAGCCACATCGTGATCCCGGACCGACCCCGCCTGAGCCGCGGGCGGTCCTGCTCGAGGAGCATTCCATGTCCTATCCCCGCCTGCTGGGCAGCACTGCGCTTGCCCTGACCGCCACCCTTGGCCCGGCCTTCGCCGACGACCATCCGACCCGCGTGACCCTGCCGGCCCTGTCGGTGACCGCCCCGCCCGAGGGCTCGCTGACCGTGCCCGGCATCGCCGAGCAAAAAGAGATCCTTTACGAGACCGCCGGCTCGGTCGGCTTCGTCGACGCCGAGGCCCTGATCCGGCGCTATTCCAGCACGCTGCAGGATGTTTTGCAGGACAGCCCCGGCGTCCGGGTCCAGGCCCGCTATGGCCAGGAACTGCGGGTGTCGATCCGCGGCTCGGGCATTGCCCGGCCCTATCACACCCGGGGGCTGGAGATCCTGCAGGACGGCTTCCCGACCAATCAGGCCGACGGCAGCGGCGACTATTACCAGGTCGATCCCCAGGCGCTGCGCTCGGTCGAGATCTACAAGGGCGGCAACGGCCTGACCTTCGGCGCGGCCATGCTGGGCGGGGCGATCAATTTCGTCACCCCCACCGCCCGCACCGCGCTCGCCCCCAACATTGCCCGGCTGTCCCTGGGCAGCTTCGGCACCGTGCAGGGCAGCGCCCAGGTCTCCCGGGTGCTGGACGATGTCGATTTCCTGGCCAATCTGACGGTGACCCATGCCGATGGCGACCGTCACCATGCCCGCAGCCAGTATGCGCATTTCAACGCCAATCTCGGCTACCGGATCGCCCCGGACGTCGAGACCCGGTTCTATGTCGGGGCCTATGTCACCGACCAGAACCTGCCCGGGACCCTGACCCTGGCCGATGTCGAGAACCGGCCGCGACAGGTGGGTGGCACCGCCCGCATCCAGGACCAGGCCCGCGACGTGCGGGTCGTCCGCTTCGCCAACCGCACCAGCTTCGGGGTCGGCACCGGCCGGCTCGACCTTGACAGCTGGGTGATCCACAAGGAGCTCTACCACCCGATCTTCCAGGTGCTCGACCAGGACGGCGTCACCTATGGCGTGGCGCCGCGCTATACCGGAAGCTTCGCGGTGGGCGGGCTGCGCAATGACCTGGTGCTCGGTGCCCGGCTGTTCGCCGGCAACAACGACTCCTATCGCTACCAGAACCTTGCCGGGTCGCGCGGCCTGCAGACCCTGAACGCCCGCGAGGATGCCTATAATTACGAGGCCTATGCCGAGAACCGGCTGTTCGTGCTGCCCGAACTCGCGGTGATGACCGGGGTCAAGGTCCTGCGCAACGTGCGCGATTACGAAGACAAGGGTGGCCTGGCGCTCAATCCGGCGGCCAAGAAGGATGACAAGAGCTATACCGGCATCAACCCCAAGATCGGCCTGCTGTGGCAGCCGGCAGAGGACGTCCAGGTCTTTGCCGACCTGACCCGCAGCCAGGACGTCCCCGATTTCACCGATCTCGGCCAGACCATCGGCGCAACCACCGCCTTCGTCCCGCTGGCCGCACAAAAGGCCTGGACCGCCGAGCTCGGCAGCCGGGGCGTGCGCGGCCGCTTCGCCTGGGACGCCACCTATTTCTACAGCTGGGTCGAGGACGAGCTGCTGCAGTTCTCGGTCGGCGGCGACATTCCGGCGGCGACTTTCAACGCGCCGAAAACCCGGCACCAGGGCATCGAGCTGGCCGCCTCGGTCGAGCTGCTGCGCAACCTCGCCGGCAGCCATGTCGGCGACGCCGTGACCTTCCGCCAGATGTGGAACTGGAGCGATTTCCGCTTCCGCAACAATGCCCAGTTCGACGACAACCGGATCCCCGGCTTGCCGGTCCACGTGCTGCGCTCGACCCTGAGTTATCACCACCCGGACGGCTATGCCTTTGCCCCGAGCCTGGACTGGGTGCCGCGGGGCGCCTGGGCCGATTACAGCAATACCCGGCACGTCCCCGACTATGCCCTGATCAGCTTCGAGGCCGGCATGCCCCTGGCCGACGGGGTGCTGCTGGCGCTCGATGCCCGTAACCTGACCGACCGGACCTATGTCAGCGATTTCGGCCCGGTGGTGACCTATACGCCGGCGACGGCGACCTTCTATCCCGGCGATGGCCGCAGTGTCTTTGCCAGTATCCGCGCGGCCTTCTGAGGCCCTGCGGGTCCCGCCGTCACCCACAGGACCGGCCTATGCCGGTCCTGTGGGGTCGGTTGTCCTGCATCTGGCGGCAGCCTGCGGCCTGCTGTCGTGGAGCCGGCCGCCGCCGCCGCCGCCGCCGCCCGCCATCGTGCTGGTGGTCGACTTCGCCGCGCCGATGGCCGAGGCCGTCGTCACGCCCCCGCCGCCGCCTGCCGCGCCGGTCGACCCGGTTGCCCGGCCGGAACCGGTCGAGGCCGACCCGCCGGCGGTCCTGCACGACGTCGAACAGCCTGCGGCCGCGCCGGCGCCGACCCCCCGGCGGTCCAAGCCCAAGGCGCCGCCGCCGCCCAACCCGCCGCCCAATCCGCCGCGCACCGCCCCCCCGGCGACCGCCGCCCCGGCCGCTGCGGCCCCGCCCCGGGCGGCGGCCCCGCCCCGGACGGAGGCCGTGCCGAGCGACGCCCTGGCTACGTGGCAGGGCGCCTTGCTGGACCGCCTGGACCGCTACAAGCGCTATCCCCGGGCGGCGCGCCTGCGGCGCCAGCACGGGGTGGCACAGCTGCGCCTGGTCATCGACCGCCAGGGCCAGGTGCTGGCGGCCAGCCTGGCGGCCTCCAGCGGCATCGCCCTGCTGGACGACGAGGTCCTGGCCCTGGCGCGCCGGGCCGCGCCCCTGCCACCGCCGCCCGAGACGGTCGCCGGAGCCACCATCGAGCTGGTCCTGCCGGTGGCGTTCCATCTGCGCTGATGGATCGAATCAAACCGAGGGACTGCCCGGGGCGGTGGCGGCTCTTGCGGCGGCCGCGGTGCCCTGGGCCGCCGTCACCGCCGATGACGCCAACGGGCCGGCCCCGTGAACTCCCGCGTCGTTCCCGAAGACCTTTGTCAGTCCCGACAAGCTCTCGTCATTCCCGAAACCCTCCGTCAGTCCTGAAAACCCTCCGTCAGTCCCGCATAACCCTCGTCATTCCCGACGGCGCCCCCGGCGCCGATCGGGAATCCTTCCGTCCGCCGGCCAGGATCCCCGCTCGGCGGGCCTGCGGCCCTTGGCGGGGATGACGAGGGGGGAGGTCGGCGGGATGGCGGCACGGGCCCCGCCAAACTCGCGTCAGTCCCGAAAGCGCCCGTCATCCCCGAAGGCGCCCGTCAGTCCCGAAACCCTCCGTCAG
>JAJFJE010000215.1 GCA_021774355.1 Alphaproteobacteria bacterium | reverse complement strand
ACTACCGCCACGGCGGCATCCTGCACTATGTGCTGCGCGGCCTGGTCAAGGCCGCCTGACCACCAGGGGCCGGCCGCGCGCCGGCCCCATCCTGCCTGTTCCTGGGGGTGCCGGGCCTGTCCCGGCTCCCCCCGTCGGCGCGGCGCCGATGGTCAGAAGTTCAAGGCGCAGACCCGCTTGACCTGGGGAATCGCCCGCACCGCGTCGAGCACGCTGGCCGGCACCGGGTCGTCAATCGCCACCAGGCAGATCGCGCCCTGGTCGCTGCGGCCAAGGTTGAAGGTCGCGATGTTCAGCCCGGCGTCGCCCAGGATGGTGCCCAGGGCCCCGATCAGGCCCGGCTTGTCCTGGTTGGTGACATAGAGCATGTGGGGCGCCACCTCGGCTTCGACCGTGGTGCCCTTGATCTGCACGATGCGGGGGTGCTGGTCGGCGAACAGGGTGCCGGCGATGTCCCGGGTGGTGCCGCCCATGTCGACGGTGATGCGCATCAGGGTCTGATAGTCGCATTCCCGCTCGTGCTTGACCTCGGACACCTCGATGTTGCGTTCCTTGGCCACCACCGGTGCGTTGACCATGTTGACCGAGGCCATCAGCGGCCCCAGCAGGCCCTTCAGGGCAATGGCCGTCAGCGGCCGGGTGTTCAGGCTGGTGACGTGGCCCTCATATTCGATGGTCACCTTGCGGAAGCCGAGATCGGCCGACAATTGCCCGGCCATGCTGCCCAACTGTTCGGCGAGCTTCATATAGGGGCGCAGGCGCGGCGCCTCTTCCGCCGTGACAGACGGCATGTTGAGGGCGTTGGCGACGGCGCCGTCGACCAGATAGGCCGACATCTGCTCGGCGACCTGCAGGGCGACATTCTCCTGGGCCTCGTTGGTCGAGGCCCCGAGATGGGGCGTCGCCACAACCTTCTCGTGGCCGAACAGGAGGTTGCTCTTGGCCGGCTCGACCGCGAAGACGTCGAGCGCGGCGCCGGCGACCTTGCCGGAATCGAGCGCCGCCTTCAGGTCCTCCTCGACGATCAGGCCGCCGCGGGCGCAGTTGATGATGCGCACGCCGTCCTTCATCTTGGCGATTGCGGCGGCATTGACGACGCCGCGGGTCGACTCGGTCAGGGGCGTGTGCAGGGTGATGAAGTCCGCCCGGGCGAACAGGTCGACCAGTTCGACCTTCTCGACCCCCAGTTCCAGCGCCCGTTCCGGGGTGAGATAGGGGTCATAGGCCACGACATGCATTTTCAGGCCTTGGGCCCGGTCGGCGACGATCGAGCCGATATTGCCGCAGCCGATCAGGCCCAGGGTCTTGGCATAGAGCTCCACCCCCATGAAACGGTTCTTCTCCCACTTGCCGGCCTGGGTCGAGGCGTTGGCCGCCGGGATCTCCCGGGCCAGGGCGAACATCATGGCGATGGCATGTTCCGCCGTGGTGATCGAATTGCCGAAGGGGGTGTTCATCACCACCACGCCGCGGGCGGTGGCCGCCGGAATATCGACATTGTCGACGCCGATACCGGCGCGGCCGACCACCTTCAGGCGGGTGGCGGCGGCCAGCACTTCGGCCGTCACCTTGGTCGCCGAACGGATGGCCAGGCCGTCATAATCGCCGATGACGGCGAGCAGCTGGTCCTTGGTCAGGTCGGTCTTGACGTCGACCTCGACGCCGCGGGCCTTGAAGATGTCGGCGGCGGCGGGGCTCAGTTGATCGGAAATCAGAACCTTGGGCATGGCAATGCTCCTGGGCTGGCGGGCCGCCGTCCTGCGGCGCCCGTGGACGTGCAACGGATGAGGGACGGGCGCCGAGGCGCCCTCAGGATGCTTTCGCGGCGGTCGCCTTGATCGCGCCGTAAGCCCAGTCGAGCCACGGCAGCAAGGCTGCGATGTCGGCGGCCTCGACCGTGGCGCCGCCCCAGATGCGCAGGCCCGGGGGCGCGTCGCGATAGGCCCCGGCGTCATAGGCCACGCCTTCGCTTTCCAGCAGCGACGCGACGCCCTTGGCGATCTTCTCCTGGGTCGCCGCGTCCTGGGCGGTGAACCACGGGTCGACCACCTTCAGGCAGATGCTGGTGCACGAGCGGATGGCCTTGTCCGCGGCCAGGAAATCCCACGACGGGCTTTGCTCGACCCAGGCCTCGATCGTGGCGAGATTGCCCTCGGAGCGGGCGATCAGGGCCGGCAACCCGCCGATCTGCTCGGCCCAGGCCAGGGCGTCGAGATAATCTTCGACGCACAGCATGGAGGGGGTGTTGATCGTCTCGCCCTTGAACAGGCCCTCGATCAGCTTGCCCTTCTGGGTCATGCGGAAGATCTTGGGCAGCGGCCAGGGCGGCGTGTAGCTCTCCAGCCGGGCGACAGCACGGGGCGACAGGATCAGCATGCCATGGGCGGCTTCGCCGCCCAGCACCTTCTGCCACGAGAAGGTGGTGACATCGAGCTTCGGCCAGGGCAGGTCCATGGCGAAGGCGGCCGAGGTCGCGTCGCAGATGGTCAGGCCTTCCCGGTCGTCGGCGATCCAGTCGCCATTGGCGACGCGCACGCCCGAGGTGGTGCCGTTCCAGGTAAAGACCACGTCGCGGCTCTTGTCGAGCTGGGTGACGTCGACGATGGCGCCATAGCCGGCTTCGAGCACCCGGGCGTCGGCCAGCTTCAACTGCTTGACCACGTCGGAGACCCAGCCGGCGCCGAAGCTTTCCCAGGCCAGCAGGTCGACGCCGCGGGCGCCCAGCATGGACCACAGGGTCATCTCGACGGCGCCGGTATCCGATGCGGGAACGATGGCGATGCGATAGTCGGCGGGGACGCCCAGGATTCGACGGGTGTCGTCGATCGCCTTTTGCAGCCGGGCCTTGCCGGGCTTGGACCGGTGCGAGCGACCGATCAGGGCGTTTTTGAGGGCGTCGGGGGTCCAGCCGGGGCGCTTGGCACAGGGGCCGGACGAGAACAGAGGGGTAGCAGGACGCAGAACCGGTTTCATGATTATTCTTATCCTTCCAGATAAGAGCGTCCCGTTGGGGGGACGTGGCCCGCCGCAGAAACTAGTGATCGCAAACGCCGTGTCAATGAGAGATTTCGGCATGCCCCGGCGGCGTCCCCGAGGGGCTCGGGTCCGCTATAACGATCCCGCGCAGTCGCAACGGAGGACCTTCGATGGATTATCGCCCGCTCGGCCAGACCGGCCTCCAGGTCTCCCGCGTGGCCCTTGGCTGCATGTCCTACGGCGATCCCGGGTGGCGTCCCTGGGTCCTTGACGACGCCGCCTCGCAGCCCTTTTTCCGCCGTGCCTTCGAGGCCGGGGTCAATTTTTTCGACACCGCCGACATGTATTCCATGGGCCATTCGGAAGCGGTTCTCGGCCGTGCCGTCAAGCGCTATGCCAGTGGCCGCGACGCGGTGGTGATTGCCACCAAGGTCTATTTTCCGATGTCCAGCGACCCCAACGACCGGGGCCTGTCGCGCAAGCATATCCTGGCCGGGGTCGACGCCTCGCTGCGCCGCCTCGGTACCGATTACATCGATCTCTACCAGATCCACCGCTACGACTATGGCACCCCGATCGAAGAGACGCTCGAGGCCCTCGACTCGGTGGTCCGTGCGGGCAAGGTGCGCTACCTCGGGGCGTCCTCGATGTTCGCCTGGCAGTTCGCCACCATGCTCGCCCTTCAGGCGGCCCGGGGCTACGCCAGCTTTGTAACCATGCAGAACCACTACAACCTGATCTACCGCGAGGAGGAGCGCGAGATGATCCCGCTGTGCCGCGATCGCGGCATCGCCCTGCTGCCCTGGTCGCCGCTGGCCCGCGGGATGCTGACCCGGCCGCGCAGCGCCAAGGCGGCCGGTGACACCGAACGGGCCCGCACCGACGACATTTCCGACCGGCTCTATCATCGGCCCGACGACCAGGCCGTGATCGATGCGCTGGCCGCCCTGGCGGCCCGGCGCGGCGTGCCCATGGCCCAGTTGGGCCTGGCCTGGCTGATGTCCAAGGCGGCGGTGGCGGCCCCGCTGATCGGGGCGACCAAGATGCCGCAACTCGAAGACGCCCTGGCCGCCACCGCGCTACGCCTGGAGGCGGACGAGATTGCGGCGCTGGAAAGCCCCTACCAGCCCCACGGGATCGCCGGACATGACTGAGGCGGGGCCACGGCGCGTGACACGCCGCGGTCCTCCCGGGCATTGCAACGTGGCGGCTGTGGGGCCCGTCAGCTTGGGTCGCTGACCGCCGCCGTTCGCAGCCAGCGGGCCATCAGCATCGCCAGGATCGCGCCGACCAGTTGGGCGGCGATGAAGGCAGGGACGTCGCCCGGGGCGATGCCGGCAAAACTGTCGGTCAGGGCGCGGGCCACGGTCACGGCCGGGTTGGCGAAGCTGGTCGAGGCGGTGAACCAGTAGGCGGCACCGATATAGGCGGCGACCGCCGCAGGGATCAGCTGGGGCCGGCTGCGCGCCAGCATCAGGATGGTGAAGATCAGGCCGAAGGTGGCGGTCGCCTCGGCAATGCCTTGGGCGAGACCGCCCCTGGCCCGGGCCGATAGTTCGAAGACCGGCCGGGCGAACATCAGATGGGCGAGCCAGACCCCGACAATGCCGCCCAGGCCCTGGGCCAGGCCATAGGGCAGCAGGCGCCGCCAGGGCAAGGCGCCGTCCAGCGCCATGACCAGGCTGACGGCGGGATTGAAGTGGCCGCCGGAGACCGGGCCCAGCATGGCGATCAGGACATAGAGCCCGCCGACCGTCGCCAGGCTGTTGGCCAGCAGGGCGACGGCGACATTGCCGCCGGCCAGGGTCTCGCCCATGATCCCGGAACCGACGACGATGGCCAGCAGCAGGGCGGTGCCCAGGGCCTCGGCGCCGAGCGCCCGGGACAGCGACATGGCGCGGCTCAGGCGGCGCTGTGGTCGGCGGCCTGGCCGCCAATCGCCGCCAGGCGACGCTGCAGGCTCAACCGGTCGAGGCTGGCGAGGGGCAGGTTGACGAAAATGCCGATACGGTTGTTCAGCATCCGGTAGGTATCGGCGAAAGCCTGACGGCGCACCGCCTCGCTGCCCGCCGCGGCGGCGGGATCGGGCAGGCCCCAATGGGCGGTCATGGGCTGGCCCGGCCAGATCGGGCAGGCCTCGGCGGCGGCGTTGTCGCAGACGGTAAAGACGAAATCGAGCGGTGGTGCCCCGGGGGCCGCGAACGTGTCCCAGGGCTTGGAGCGAAGGCCGTCGGTCGGGTGGTTGAGGGTCCGCAGCAGGTCCAGCGCATAGGGATGGACCGTGCCCTTGGGCTGGCTGCCGGCACTGTACCCGACGAAGCGGCCCTGGCCGAGGCGGTTGAGGATCGCTTCGCCCAGGATCGAGCGGGCGGAATTGCCGGTGCAGAGAAACAGCACGTTGAGCGGGCGGTCGATGGTCATGGCGGAATTCCGTGGCTCAGGAGGCGTTTCGGCTGGGGCCGCAGCAGGCCGCGACCGGCGTCGGCGCCGGGGCAAGGCGGGCGCTTTCGCCATATTGGGTTGTCCGGCCGAGACTGAGGAACGTCTCCCAGGCGATGCCCTGGGGATCGATCACCCAGGCCTTGTCGGACCGGGCATAGCAGCAGGTGGTGGTGCCCTGGTCGAGCAGGGTCTCGCCGGCCCCGGTCAGGGCGGCCGAGACGGCGCCCAATTCCTCGGCGTTATCCACCTGAAGGCCCAGATGGTCGAGGCCGGCCGGCGCGCCCCGGGCCGAGATGGCGAAATTCACCCGGGGGTCGTCGAGCTGCCACTTGGCGTAGTCGGCCTCGACCCGGGTCGGCGGCACGCCGAACAGGGTCGAATAGAAGCCGATCGAACGGCTGAGGTCGTCAACCGCAACATGAACGTGCAGGCGCTTCATCGGTGGTCTCCGGAACGGTCGGGGGGAGCCCCAGGGGCAGGCAGATTTCCGGCCGGCCGCCACAGCAATCGGCCAGCAGGAAGCCGATCAATTCGGCCATGCGGGAAAAATCGGCGCGGTAGCGGATCACCCGGCCCTCCCGGGTCGCGGTGACCAGGGCCGCCTGGGCCTGATGGGCCAGATGAAACGACAGGGTGTTGGCGGCAACCCCCAGGCTGGCGGCGATGTCGCCGGCCGGCAGGCCCTCCGGCCCGGCGGCAACCAGGCGCCGGAAAACGCCCAGCCGGGTTTCCTGGGCGAGGGCCGCCAGGGCCTGCACGGCGATGTCCGGGGTCAGATTCGTGCTTTCCATAATTCGATAATTCCAGAATCATCGAATTATGTCAAGGACGCAGAACCCGGCCCGCCCCCGACCCGACGAGACAATCGGGCCAGCGATTCG
>JAJFJE010000214.1 GCA_021774355.1 Alphaproteobacteria bacterium | reverse complement strand
CCAAGGCCGGGGCGGTCGGCGACGTTCAGGACAGCTTCTTCGGCGACCGCTTCGGCTCGCCGGACAACATCACGTTCGATAATAAAGGGCGGCTGTGGGCCGCGACGGACGGCAACCCCGCCGTCTATCCGAGCAACGACCAAGTATTGTGCACCGAGGTTTCCGGCAACGGCAAGGTTCGGGTCAAGCGCTTCCTGGTCGGACCCAAGGGCTGCGAGATCTGTGGCCCGCTGTTCGCCCCGGACAACACCACCTTTTTCTGCAACATCCAGCACCCTGGCGAAGATGGTGTGGCCAGCACCTTCCCGTTTGGCGATGTGCCGCGTCCCACCATGGTCGCGGTGCGGCGCAATGACGGCGGCCTGATCGGCAACTGAGCACCGGCCTGCAGGCGGGGCCCGGCTCGGCCGGGCCCCGTTGCTATTTGTTGGTGATCACCAGCCCGATCGAATCCTCGAAGCGGCGCAGTTTCTTGTTGGCCAGGGCGGGAAGGGGGATGCCGCGATTGATGCAATAGAAGATCAGGGCGGCGGCAAGGACCTCGCTGCCCAGGGTAAAGGGGATCGGATCGGGCTGGTCGTCGCTCACGATCGACAAGGTCGCCCGGATCTCCGGCGGCTCGGTGAGGTGCAGGCCGACCACCCGGCCCTTGGGGATGGCCAGGCGCCGCCGCTGGTGGAATTCCGCGATGGCGGCGACCACTTCATTCGGGCGGAAGACGATCTGGCGCAATTCGCTGGGCATGGCACTCGGGGACGGCGTCTCAGAGGCCCATTAGGCCCGGCATAATGTTAACAACCCCTGCCGGCCCGGATAATTCGGCCAGGCCGGCGGCGCCAGGTCGTTGCCGGCGGCGGCTGGAGCATCTTCAGGCGAAGTGGAATATCCGGTTCGCCGTCTGACGAGGCGTTATTTCGACCCGTGAGAGCATCGGTGGCATGATCTCCATGCCGCCGCGGCCCTAGGCTGCCGCCAGAATCTCCAGATGGGGGGAGTCGAGCACCCGGACGCCCCCCGGCACCACCAGGATCAGCCTGTCCCGGGCCAGCTTGGAGATGGTCCGGCTGACCGTTTCCAGGGTCAGGCCGAGATAATCGGCGATGTCGTTGCGGGTCATCGGCAGGGGCAGGGTCACGCCGCTGGCCCCCCGATGCTGGAGGCGGCTGCGAAAGGCGATCAGAAAGGCGGCCACCCGTTCCTCGGCCGTGCGTCGCCCCAGCAGCAGCATGTGGTCCTGCGCCAGGGTCAGTTCGTGGGTCGCGGCGGCATAGAGCCGGCGGAGCAGGGCCGGCTTGCTCTCGACGACCTTGACGAAGCCGGCGCGGGTGAACCGGCACAGGCCGACCGGTTCAATGGCGTCGGCCGAAAAGGCGTAGTGGTCGGCGAGGGACAGGCCCAGGAAATCGCCGGGCAGCAGGAAGCCGACGATCTGACGCCGCCCATCGGACAACAGGCGGTACAGCCGAATGGTCCCCTCGGTGACGTTGAATACCGCCCTGGCGGGGTCGCCCTGGACCAGGATTGTCTCCTTCTCGGCGAAGCGGACATTCTGGGCCAGGTCTTCCAATTCGCTGATGTCCCGGTCCCCCAGGGCGGCGCAGATGCTGGCGGCGCGAACCTTGCACGCGCCGCAATTCACATCGGTGGGCAGATGGGTGCAGGCGGCATGCGGATTGTGGGCGGCGGGCATGGCCCCGTTGCGGTCGTCATAGCGTGGCTGGACCCTGGTCCCCATATCGCCTCCCGAGCATCGTTGTGCCGGCTTCCCCAAGCTCGATAGGCTCGGATGAAAGGACGTCCGATAAGTTTATAGGCCAAGTTTGTTAATAAATACTTAACGGTGAGTATAAATCTCGAAAAAACCTCGGCGGCTGGGAAAGCCGCGCGGCGGCGCCGGGCGCAGGGCTGATTTGCGTCACCGGGCAAGGCGATCCCTTGCACTGCGAAAGGCCGCGTCCTAGGGCTTGGACATGACACCCAATAACGCCCCGCACCGGCTTTTCCGGCGGCCCGCCGCGGCCGGTCCCGGCGGCCGGCCCGGCAGGGTCTCCTCTCCGATCGTGATGCCGATGACAAGGTGGCGCAGCCCATGGCCATGATGGCAAAGCCGCTTGCCGCGAGCCTCGCCCGGCGGGGCATCCATTATGGCTGGGCGATGGCCGCGGTGACCTTTCTGACCATGCTGGTGACCTCGGGCACGGTGGGTGCGCCGAGTGTGCTGATCGTCCCGCTGGAGCAGGAATATGGCTGGAATCCCGCCGAGATTTCGCCGGCCCTGGCCGTCCGCTTCGTCCTTTATGGCCTGATCGGGCCGTTTACCGCGGCCCTGCTGAACCGCTACGGCCTGCGCCCCATCACCTTGACCGCCCTCGGGCTGATCGCCTGCGGCCTGCTGGGGGCCCTGGTCATGACCCAGCCCTGGCACCTGATGCTGTGCTGGGGCCTCGTGGTCGGAGTCGGCACCGGCCTGACCGCCCTGGTGCTCGGGGCGACGGTCGCGACCCGTTGGTTTACCACCCGGCGCGGTCTGGTGGTCGGCCTGCTGACCGCCAGCGCGGCGACCGGGCAACTGATCTTCCTGCCCTTGCTGGCCGACATCACCGAGCGCCTCGGCTGGCGGGCGGCCGTCATGCTGCTCTGCGTCATGCTGGCACTCGCCGCGGTGGCTGTGCTGATGGTGATGTGCGATCGGCCGGCCGATCTCGGTCTGCGGCCCTATGGCGATACCGCCCTGTCGCCGCCGCCGGCGGGGCCCGTCACGACCACCATCTTTGTCGCGCCGCTCCAGGCCCTCGCCTGGGCCTCGCGGAACTGGACCTTCTGGGTCCTGTTCGCCACCTTCTTCGTCTGCGGCCTCAGCACCAATGGCCTGTTCCAGACCTATTTTGTCGCGATGTGCGGCGATTACGGCCTGCTTGCCGTGGGTGCGGCCGGCATTCTCGCCCTGATGGGCGTGTTCGACTTTGTCGGCACCATCGCCTCGGGCTGGCTGTCCGACCGTTATGACAATCGCTGGCTGCTGTTCTGGTATTACGGGCTGCGCGGCCTGTCCCTGCTGTTCCTGCCTTATACCGGCTTCGACTTCTATGGCCTGTCCCTGTTTGCCGTGTTCTACGGCCTGGACTGGGTGGCCACGGTGCCGCCCACGGTCAAGCTGGCGGCCGCCCGTTTCGGACCCGAGCGGTCGAACATGGTGTTCGGCTGGATCTTTGCCGGCCACCAGCTTGGCGCCGGGGCCGCGGCCCTGGGCGGCGGCTTCGCCAAGACCGCCTTTGCCAGCTATCTGCCCGCCTTTGTCATCGCCGGTGCCCTGTGCCTGGCGGCGGCCGGGCTTGTCCTGACGGTCCGCCGGGTGGTGGCGGCCCGGGCCTGACGGTCCGGGCGGCCGGGTGCCGGGGCTCAGCGGACGCCGATAAAGGGCATGGCAGAGCCGGGGACCATGGTGGTCGGCAGGGCGCCGTTCCACCGTTCCGCGGTGATCAGGGTGACCAGGTTCGGGTTTTCGCCCAGGGCGTCGCCCTTGGCCCGGATGGCGCCGGCCTCGGCCTCGCCCTGGAGGCGGGTGGCGTCGGCCTGGGCCTGGGCGGCGGCACGGGTCTGGTCGGCCGCGGCCGCCGCCTGGGTGCGCACCACGTCGGCCTTGATCTTCTCCTGCTCCAGTTCCTGCTTGCGCTTGGCGACGTCGACTTCCGCCAGCATCCGCTGTTCGACGGAGTTTTCGAAGGCCTCGGAGAAGTCGATATTCTCGAGCTGGACGTTTTCGACGATGACCCCGCTCGAGGCCAGCTGGCTGCGGATCTCGTCCTCGATATCGGTAATCAGCTTGCCCCGCTCGGAAATGGCCGACTGCGCGGTATATTGTCCGAACACGGTCTTTGTTTCCGAGTAGACGAGCGGCGTCACCAGGCGGTCGACGGCGCCTTCGATCGAGCCATAGGTGGTGTAGATATGGGCCGCCTGGCTGGCGTCGACATGATAATTGACGGTGATCTTCAGGTCGGCGGCCTGGATGTCCTTGGAATAGGACGAGACCTGCTCATAGGTTTCCCGTTCCGTGCGGGTCGAGACGATGGCGACGCTGTCGATCAGCGGCACCCGAAAATGGAGGCCGGGCTCGGCCGTGCCGACCAGGGCGCCGTTGCGCAGGACGACGCCGATTTCGCCCTGGTCGATGGTGTACCAGCTGTCCAGCACCACGATGAAGGCGGCCACCGCGGCCACCCCCAGCGCCAGCTTGCGGAGCTTGCCGCCAGGGGCGCCACCGCCGCGCATCAGGGAAGAATTGGTGCCATCATCTGTCGGTCGTGCCATTGCCTGCCCCTTTTCCCGAGAAAGGCCCGATGGTCGCCGGCCGGACGGTTCCTGTCATCCGGGAATGCACGCCGCTGTGACAACAGACACGCCGCGCCGCCCTATAGGCAATAGCGCCGATTTGGGATAGAATGTCGCCGTTATTGACGGAGGGCCGATGCTGGATTTTCTGAACACCCGTCTGGTCCGATGGGACGATGGCGAGCGCGGGGCGACCGCCATCGAATATGTCCTGATCGGCGCGCTCATGGCCGGCATCGTCATCGCCGGGGTGGGGATTCTGAGCGGCGGCCTGAATACGACCTTTACCGCCATCGCCGATCTGGTCACCGGCGCCACCGCCCCGGCCCCCTGAAGGGGGCAGACGCCGCGGACCGTCAGGGGCGGCCCGCCGCCGGCGTCAGCAGCGCCGCCGGCGTCGTCTTGAGGCTGTCGGCCAGCCTGACGATCAGGTCGAGCGACGGATTGCGCAAGGCCCGCTCGATCCCGGAGATGTAGGTCCGGTCGATCTCGGCTTCCAGGGCAAGCGCTTCCTGCGACAGGTCGAGGGCCTTGCGCGCCGCCTTTACGTTTCCCGCCAGGATTTTCGCATAATCCACCATGACCGCATGGCGGCGGAATGTCGACTAATCGTCCACGGACTCATCGTCACATTTTTGGTTCGCAAGCACCGATGTTGACGATAGTCTACAGTCCAGACCAAGCCGGTGGGCGTCTGTGGATTTCCTCTCGACTATTATGACCTGGATTTATGCGGGCATCGCCCCCTGGTATGGGGTGGGGATCATCGGCGGGGTACCCATCCTTATCGCAAAGCGGTTCGACCGCAGGCGAGAACCGTCCGACGCCGACGTCAGCCAGGCCGCTGTTCGCTATCGCCAGCATTATGGCGAACAGGCATTCATGGTGATCGGCGACCACATGCTGGCTGCGAGCTTTGCGCCGGATGGCCGACACAGGCGATTCCTCAAGCGGGTTTCGGCCGAATTGCTGGCAACCGGCGTGTCCGATGAGGACCAATCCCGCGCCATCGGGCCCTGAAGATTCTCCAGCCAGGCTCGGCTTGCGGATGAGGGTGACCGCGACAGCATGGCCACCGCACGGGCAGCGTGTTGTCCGAGGCCGACTGGAACTTCCCCCTACGCCTTGAACACGCGCAGGAGCTTCTGAAAGTGTTGGACGCCCCGATCGACCTCGGAGATCGACGCAGTGCAGCGTTGGAGCAGACGGAGGCTTTCAGGGGAATTCAGGGACAACCAGCCGCGTCCTGATTGAGAACAAGGTTGGATGAACGTGGAGGCCAACACCTGGACTTTTATGCTCAGAGAGGGGGAAATGGTGCCGGCAGAGAGGATTGAACTCCCGACCTTCGGTT
>JAJFJE010000213.1 GCA_021774355.1 Alphaproteobacteria bacterium | reverse complement strand
GGCCATCCACGGGACCGCCGTGGTTACCGCACAGGCGTGGATGACCGGGACAAGCCCGGTCATGACGCAGGGAAGAGGGTGGGGGCAGGGACGAACAAGGGCGCGGCCCCTCCCCCCTCGCCGTCATGGCCGGCCGCGGTGCCGGCCACGAACACGTGGATGACCGGGACAAGCCCGGTCATGACGAAAGGGGAGCGGGCGGAGACAAGGACGAACGAGGGCGCGGCGGCCCGGGGGGCGGCGAACCGGCGGGGCCTATTCCGCGGCCTTGGACAGGGTCGGCGGGGTCCAGCGCAGCACCGGCTTGCGTGCCGCCAGGGTCTCGTCGAGGCGTCGCCGGGGGGCCAGCCGGGGGGCCGCCTTGAAGCGCTCGGCCTCGCCCGCCTTGGCGGCGGCGGCAAGGTGGCGCAGCACCGCGATGAAATTGTCCAGGCTCTCCTTCGATTCCGACTCGGTCGGCTCGATCAGCATGGCGCCGTGGACGACCAGGGGGAAATACATGGTCATCGGATGATAGCCCTCGTCGATCATCGCCTTGGCGAAGTCGAGGGTGGTCACGCCGGTGCCGTCGAGGAAATGATCGTCGAACAGCGCCTCGTGCATGCATGGCCCGGCAAAGGGCGCGGTCATCACGTCGTCCAACGCGGCCAGGATGTAGTTGGCGTTGAGCACGGCATCGCCCGAGGCTTGGGCCAGGCCGTCCCGGCCGTGGCTCATCATATAGGCGAGCGCCCGCACGAACATGCCCATCTGGCCGTGGAAGGCGGTGATCCGGCCGAAACTCGCCGCCGCCTCGCCCTCGGCGGTCTCGATCAAGGCATGGCCGTCGCCCCGCGCGACCACCAGGGGCAGGGGCGCGAAGGGCGCCAGGGCGGCCGAAAGCACCACCGGGCCGGCGCCCGGGCCGCCGCCGCCATGGGGCGTGGAAAAGGTCTTGTGCAGGTTGATGTGCATGGCGTCGATGCCGAGGTCGCCCGGCCGGACCCGCCCCATGATGGCGTTGAAATTGGCCCCGTCGCAGTAGAAATAACCGCCGGCCGCGTGCACCGCCCGGGCCAGTTCGATGATCTCGCGCTCGAACAGCCCACAAGTATTGGGATTGGTCAGCATGATGGCCGCGACATCGGGGCCGAGCCGGGCTTCGAGCACCGCCCGGTCGACCCGCCCATCGGCGGTGGCCGGAATCGATTCGACCGTGAAGCCGCAATAGGCCGCCGTCGCCGGATTGGTCCCATGGGCCGATTCGGGCACCAGGACGCGCCGCCGGCTGGCCCCTTCGCCCTTTGCCGCGTGGGCGGCACGGATGGTCATCAGGCCGCAGAGTTCGCCATGGGCGCCGGCCTTGGGACTGAGCGCGATGGCGGCCATGCCCGTCAGGGTCAGCAGCCAATGGGCCAGCTGGCCCATCAGTTCGACCGCGCCGGCGGTGGTCGAGGGCGGCGCCAAAGGATGGAGGTCGGCAAAGCCCGGCAGCCGGGCAAGTTTCTCGTTCAGCCGCGGATTGTGCTTCATCGTGCAGGAGCCGAGCGGATAGAGCCCGGCGTCGATCGAATAGTTCTTGCGCGACAGGCGCACGTAATGGCGCACCACCTGGGGCTCCGACAGGGAGGGCAGGCCGATCGGGCCGCGCCGTGCCAGATCGCCCAACCGGCCCTGAACCGCCGGACAGGGCGGCAGGTCCACACCCACCCTGCCGTCATGGCCAAGTTCGAACAGCAGCGGCTCCTCGTGATCGAGGCCGCGATGGCCCAGCAAGGTCGCGGTCTCGGCCGCAGCCGACGCCGGCCCGGCGTCGGACGGGCGCCCGTGGCGGTTCATCATGCCAGGATCTCCTCCAGCGCCACCCCAAGGGCGTCGATCTCGTCCTCGGTATTGGTTTCGGTGGCGCACAGCAGCAGGACCTTGTCCAGGCCCTCGAGCCCCGGCCACAGCCGGCTGCCCGGCACCCCGCCCAGAATACCCCGCGCCGCGAGTGCCTCGACCACAGGCCCGGCGGGCCGGTCGAGGGCGACGGCAAATTCGTTGAAGAAGCGCGCCGTCAGCGGGGTCACCCCGGCAATGCCGGCAAGGCGCTCGGCCAAGTGCACGGCCCGGGCGTGGTTGAGGGCCGCCAGGCCGCAGAATCCGCCCTCGCCCAGCAAGGCCAGGTGGATGGTAAAGGCAAGGCAGCACAGGCCGGAATTGGTGCAGATGTTCGAGGTCGCCTTTTCCCGGCGGATATGCTGTTCCCGGGTCGACAGGGTCAGGACATAGCCACGCCGGCCTTCTGCGTCGACCGTTTCGCCGGCGATGCGCCCCGGCATCTGGCGCAGGAATTTCGTGCGGGTCGCGAACAGGCCGAGATAGGGCCCGCCATAATTCAGCCCGACCCCCAGCCCCTGGCCCTCGCCCACCACGATGTCGGCGCCCATGGCGCCCGGCGCCCGCAGGGCACCCAGGGCAACCACCTCGGTCACCGCCACGATCAGCAGGGCGCCGCAAGCCTGGGCCGCCGCCGCCAGCGCGGTGAAGTCGCAAACATGGCCGAAGACGTCGGGATATTGCACCACGACGCAGGCCGTCCCCTGGTCGAGGGCGGGCGCCAGCGCCTCGCCCCCGGCCGGGGCCGGCGGCAGCGCCTCGACGACGGTATCGTGCAGGCGCAGCAGGGTTTCCACCACTGCCCGGTAATGGGGATGGAGATTGCCCGACAGGACGACACGGTTGCGCCCGGTCAGGCGCCGCGCCATCTCGACCGCTTCGGCGCAGGCGGTCGAGCCGTCATACATCGAGGCGTTGGCCACCTCCATGCCGGTCAGCAGGGCCACCTGGGTCTGGAACTCGAACAGATATTGCAGAGTGCCCTGGGCAATCTCGGGCTGGTAGGGGGTGTAGGAGGTGAGGAATTCCGAGCGTTGGATCAGGTGATCGACGGTCGCCGGAACATGGTGCCGATAGGCCCCCGCCCCCAGGAAGCTGGGGAGCATGCCGGAATGGCGGTTGCGTGCGGCCAGGGCCGCAATCGCCCGCTCGACCGCCATCTCGCCCTGGTGGTCGGGCAGCGGCAGGGCCGCGCCCAGGCGGGCGGCGGCCGGCACGTCGCAGAACAAAGCCTCGATATCGGCGGCGCCGATGGTTTCGAGCATCGCCGCCCGGTCGGCCGCCGTATGGGGCAGGTAACGCATGGTCAGTCGAGCCCGGCCACAAAGCGGTCATAGGCGGCCTTGTCCATCAGTCGGTCCAGCTCGGCCGGATCGGCAATTGCCATCTCGTAGAACCAGCCGTCCGCTTCGGGGTCGCTGTTGACCAGGGAAGGATCGTCGGCCACGGCCTGATTGGCCGCCGTCACGGTCCCGGCGACCGGGGCATAGACCTCGGACGCCGCCTTGACCGATTCGACGACGGCCGCCTCGCCGCCGCCGACCAGGGCGCGACCCGCCGCCGGCAGATCGACGAACACCACGTCGCCCAACTGGCTCTGGGCATAATCAGTGATGCCGACCCGGCCGGTCGTCCCGTCGACCCGGATCCATTCGTGATCTTCGGTGTACTTCACGCTCATCTTGCGACCTCTCAGGGCTGGACGTGACCGCGCGGAACAAAAGGAAGCTTGACCACCACGGCGGGCTGGGGCGTGCCGCGCACCACCAGTTGAACGGCGGTTCCCGGTCCGGCAAAGGCGCTCTGGACATAGCCCATGGCAATCGGTCCGCCGACCGTCGGCCCGAAGCCACCCGAGGTAACGACGCCGATCTCGGTGCCGTCCGGCGCCAGCACCACCGCCCCGTCGCGGGCGGGCTGCCGGCCGGCCGGCTTGAAGCCGACCCGGCGGCGCGCCGGCCCCTCGGCCAGGGCCTTCAGAATGCGGGCCGCTCCGGGGACATCGGCCGCCTCGCGCCGGCGCTTGCCGACCAGGACGGCAAGCGAGGCCTCGATCGGATCGGTGGTGTCGTCGATATCGTGGCCGTAGAGGCAATGCCCGGCCTCCAGGCGCAGGGAGTCCCGGGCACCCAGGCCGACGGGCGCCACTTCGGGCTCCTGCAGCAGGCGGCGGGCCAACTCCTCGACCTGATCGGCAGGCACCGACAATTCGAAGCCGTCCTCGCCGGTATAGCCGGTGCGACTGACCCGGCAGGGGATCTCGGCCACTTCCATGGGCCGGGCGAACATGTAGCGCATGGTCGCCGCCTCCGGCGCGAAGCGGCTCAGCACGGCGGCCGCCTTGGGTCCCTGCAGGGCGAGCAGGGAACGCTCGTCGAGGTCGACCAGTACCGCCCGCCCGGACAGCCGCTGGCCGATATAGGCAAGATCGGCAAGGGTGCGCGAGGCATTCAGCACGACGAACATGCGGCTGCCTTCGGTCTGATAGATCGGCCGGGTGACCATCATATCGTCGAGAATGCCGCCATCGTCGTTGAGCAGCACGGTGTAGCGGGTCTGGCCCCGTTCCAGCGATCTCAGATCGCTGGGGACCAGGGCCTCCAGGGAGGCGGCCACTTCCGTGCCGTTGATCCAGGCCTGGCCCATATGGCTGACATCGAACAGCCCGGCCTGGGTCCGGGTGTGCTGATGCTCGGCCAGAATGCCGGTGGGATATTGCAACGGCATGAGATGCCCGGCGAACGGCACCATCTTGGCGCCCAGTTCGACATGCAGGTCATAAAGCGGGGTTTTCTTAAGGTCGTGTTCAGCGGTCACAATGCCCTCCGGGTCCCGAAATAGGTCGCAGTTCAGCAGTTGCCCGCCTGGCCGCGCCCCCTCTGTCCGAGAACCTGAGAGATTGACCGCCCGGCCCAACCCAGACCGGGCAGCTTACTCCGTCGGTGAGGTGCCACCCGGATGGTCCCGGGCAACCCCTGCTTTCCAGAGTGCCACCCCCCTGCGGTCCTGCGGCCTGAGAGTTTCCGGGGCGGTTGCTCCTTCGGCGCCGGCCGCCACATGGCGGACCGATCTCTCCCACAGGGGGTCTTTTTACCGGTCGGCAATCCCGGCAACAGCTAGACTAGCGTGCCCGTTGGCCGGGTCAATCCGGGTTTTTGTTGCAAACGCAAAATGACCGCGCGGGCGGGCATCGGTGCCGGCCACCGCCCTGGCCGCGCGCCGAGCGATAGAAGATTTCTATCAAGCAACGGAACAGCTGGCTTGATCTGAGCCGAGGCGGGGTCACACTGGGGACTTCGGGCAAGGCGGCAGGAGGAGCATGATGACCTGGGACGCGGGCCGCGCACAGGCGATCATCGACGGGCTGAAACATCAGGATGGCGCGACCCTGCCCATTCTGCATGCCCTTCAAGCGCGCTTCGGCCATATTCCCCAGGAGGCGGTCCCCCTGGTCGCCGAGGCGTTGAATCTCTCCCGTGCCGAGGTCCATGGCGTCGTGAGCTTCTATCATGATTTCAAAGCAAAGCCGCCGGGGCGCGTCACCATCCGGCTGTGCCAGGCCGAAGCCTGCCAGTCGACCGGCGCCCTCGACCTCGGCGAACTGGTCCGCGACCGCTTCGGCATCGGCTTCGGGGGCACCACGGCCGATGGCCGGGTCACCCTGGAACCGGCCTATTGCCTGGGCCTGTGCGCTTGTGCGCCGGCCGGCGTGATCGCCGGCGAACTGCATGGCCGGCTCGACGCCGAGGAGCTGACCGCCCTGATCGACGAGGCCCTGGGATGACCGCCACCCTCTATGTTCCGGCGGATTCCGGCGCCCTGGCGGTCGGCGCCGAGCGGGTGGCCCAGGCCCTGGCCGCCACCGCCGCGGCCCGCGGCATCGAGGTGCAGATCGTGCGCAACGGCTCGCGCGGGCTGTACTGGCTGGAGCCGCTGGTCGAGGTCGCAACCCCGCAGGGCCGGCTGGCCTATGGCCCGGTCAAGGCCGGCGATGTCCCCGGCCTGTTCGATGCCGGTTTTCTCGACGGCGGCAGCCACCCCCTGGCGCGCGGTCCGACCGACGCGATCCCGTTCCTCAAGAGCCAGACCCGCCTGACCTTCGCGCGGGTCGGCATCACCGATCCGCTGTCGCTGGCGGACTATCGTGCCCAGGGCGGCCTGCGCGGTCTGGCCCGGGCCCTGGCGATGGACCCGCCGGCGATGGTCGAAGAAATGGTCCAGTCCGGTCTGCGCGGCCGGGGCGGCGCCGGTTTTCCGACCGGCATCAAATGGCGCACCGTGGCCGAAGCCGCGGGAGCCACGAAATATATCGTCTGCAACGCCGACGAAGGCGATTCCGGGACCTTCTCGGACCGCATGATCATGGAGGGCGATCCCTTCGTGCTGCTGGAGGGCATGACCATTGCCGGCCTTGCCACCGGCGCGGCCCAGGGCTTCGTCTATATCCGCTCGGAATACCCCCATGCGGTGCGGACCATGGAACGGGCGGTGGCGCTGGCCCGGGAGGCCGGCCTGCTGGGCGCCAATATCGAGGGCAGCGGCCACGCCTTCGATATCACGATCCGGGTCGGCGCCGGGGCCTATGTCTGCGGCGAGGAGACGGCGCTCCTGGAGAGCCTCGAGGGCAAGCGCGGCATGGTCCGGGCCAAGCCGCCCTTGCCGGCCCATCACGGGCTGTTCGGCAAGCCGACGGTGGTCAACAACGTCATCTCGCTGGCCACGGTGCCGATCATTTTCGACCGCGGCGCCGGCTTCTACCGGGATTTCGGCCTGGGCCGGTCGCGCGGCACCATGCCGATCCAACTGGCCGGCAATATCCGCCGGGGCGGGCTCTACGAGACCGCCTTCGGAATCACCCTGGGCGAATTGGTCGAGGACATTGGCGGCGGCACCGCCAGCGGCCGGCCGGTGCGCGCGGTGCAGGTCGGCGGGCCGCTCGGCGCCTATTTCCCGGCCGGCCTGTTCGATACGCCCTTCGACTACGAGGCCTTCACGGCGCGGGACGGTCTGATCGGCCATGGCGGCATCGTGGTGTTCGACGACCGCGTCGACATGCTGGCCCAGGCCCGCTTCGCCATGGAATTCTGTGCCGTCGAATCCTGCGGCAAATGCACCCCGTGCCGGATCGGCTCGACCCGCGGCGTCGAGGTCCTCGACCGGCTGCGCGCCGGGGTCGCGCCGGACGCCCAGGTCGCACTGATCGAGGATCTGTGCCAGACCCTCAAATTCGGTTCGCTGTGCGCGCTGGGCGGCTTCACCCCCTATCCGGTGTTGAGCGCGCTGCGCCATTTCCCGGAAGATTTTCACCCCGCTGCGGATGCCGCGGCCGCGGCCTAGGAGGGTCCCCATGACGCTGATCCAGGAGACCGATTTCGGCACCCCTGCGGCCGCCGCCGAACGGACCGTCGCGCTGGAGATCGACGGCATCCCGGTCACGGTTCCCGAAGGCACCTCGGTCATGCGCGCCGCCATGGCGGCGGGCATCGCCGTGCCCAAGCTGTGCGCCACCGACAGCCTCGAGGCGTTCGGCTCGTGCCGCCTGTGCCTGGTGGAGATCGAGGGACGCAACGGCACCCCGGCATCGTGCACCACGCCGGTGGCCCCGGGGCTCAAGGTGGCGACCCAGACCCCGCGCCTGAAACAGCTGCGCCGGGGGGTGATGGAGCTCTATATCTCCGACCATCCGCTGGACTGCCTGACCTGCGCCGCCAATGGCGATTGCGAATTGCAGGACATGGCCGGCGCGGTGGGTCTGCGCGAAGTCCGCTACGGCTCTGACGGGGCCGACCATCTGCACCAGCCGAAGGACGAGTCGAACCCCTATTTCACCTTCGACCCGGCCAAATGCATCGTCTGTTCGCGCTGCGTCAGGGCCTGCGAAGAGGTCCAGGGCACCTTTGCCCTGACCATCGGCCAGCGCGGGTTCGAAAGCCATGTGTCGGCCGGCATGGACGAGGCCTTCCTCGACTCCGAATGCGTCTCGTGCGGGGCCTGCGTCCAGGCCTGCCCGACCGCCACCCTGATCGAGAAAACGGTGATCGAGACCGGCCAGCCGGAACATTCGGCGGTCACCACCTGTGCCTATTGCGGCGTCGGCTGCACCTTCAAGGCGGAGATGCGCGGCAGCGAACTGGTGCGCATGGTGCCGCATAAGGACGGCAAGGCCAATCGCGGCCATTCCTGCGTCAAGGGCCGCTTCGCCTGGGGCTATGCCAGCCACCCGGACCGTATCCTGAATCCGATGATCCGCGCCGCGATCGACGAGCCCTGGCAGGAAGTTTCGTGGGACCAGGCGATCGCCCATACCGCCGCCGAGTTCCGCCGCATCCAGGCCAAGTATGGCCGCGGCGCAATCGGCGGCATCACCTCGTCGCGCTGCACCAACGAGGAGACTTATCTGGTCCAGAAGCTGGTGCGCGCCGGCTTCGGCAACAATAATGTCGACACCTGCGCCCGGGTCTGCCACTCGCCGACCGGCTACGGCCTCAAGACGACCTTCGGCACCTCGGCCGGGACCCAGGATTTCGATTCCGTCGAGCACACCGACGTGGCGATGATCATCGGCGCCAACCCGACCGACGGCCACCCGGTGTTCGCCTCGCGCCTCAAGAAGCGCCTGCGCGCCGGCGCCCGGCTGATCGTGATCGACCCCCGCCGCACCGATATCGTCCGCAGCCCCCATGTCGAGGCGGCCTTTCATCTGGCCTTGCGCCCCGGCACCAATGTCGCGGTGCTCAATGCGCTTGCCCATGTCATCGTGACCGAGGGCCTGGTCAACGAGAGCTTCGTGCGCGAACGCTGCGACTGGGATGCCTTCCAGGACTGGGCGGCCTTCGTCGCCCGGCCGGACAACAGTCCGGAAGCGCTCGAGGCGGCCACCGGCGTGGCCGCCGCCGATATCCGCGGGGCGGCGCGGCTCTATGCCACCGGCGGCAACAGCGCGATCTATTACGGCTTGGGGGTCACCGAACACAGCCAGGGTTCGACCACGGTGATGGCGATCGCCAACCTGGCCATGGCGACCGGCAATCTGGGCCGGCCGGGCGTGGGCGTGAATCCCCTGCGCGGCCAGAACAACGTCCAGGGCGCCTGCGACATGGGCTCGTTCCCCCATGAATTGCCCGGCTACCGCCACATCTCCGACGACGCCACCCGGCAGCTTTTCGACGAGCTGTGGGGCGTCGCGCTCGACCCGGAACCGGGCCTGCGCATCCCCAACATGCTGGACGCCGCCGTCGAGGGCAGCTTCAAGGGCATCTATATCCAGGGCGAAGACATCCTGCAGTCCGATCCCGATACCCATCACGTGGCAGCCGGCCTCGCCGCCATGGAATGCGTGGTGGTGCAGGACCTGTTCCTCAACGAAACCGCCAACTACGCCCATGTCTTCCTGCCCGGCTCGACCTTCCTGGAAAAGGACGGCACCTTCACCAATGCCGAACGGCGGATCAGCCGGGTGCGCAAGATGATGCCGTCGCGCTCGGGCCTCGCCGACTGGGAGATCACCGTGGCCCTGGCCAGGGCGCTGGATTGCCCGATGCCCTACGACCATCCGGCCCAGATCATGGACGAGATCGCCCGGGTAACGCCGACCTTTGCCGGCGTCTCCTTCGCCCGGCTGGACGCGTTGGGCTCGATCCAATGGCCGTGCAACCAGGCTGCGCCGGACGGCACCCCGGTCATGCATATCGGCGGCTTCACCCGCGGCCGCGGCCTGTTTGTGGTAACCGACTATGTCGCGACGGACGAGCGGTCGACCAGCCGCTTCCCGCTGCTGCTGACCACCGGCCGGATCCTCAGCCAGTACAATGTCGGCGCCCAGACCCGGCGCACCGCCAATGTCGCCTGGCACCCGGAAGACGTGCTGGAAATCCACCCCCACGATGCCGAAGTGCGGGGCATCCGCGACGGCGGCTGGGTCAAGCTGGCCAGCCGGGCGGGTGCCACCAGCCTGCGGGCCCGGATCACCGACCGGGTGGCCCCGGGGGTTGTCTACACCACCTTCCACCATCCCGACACCCAGGCCAATGTGGTCACCACCGACTATTCCGACTGGGCGACCAATTGCCCGGAATACAAGGTGACCGCGGTCCAGGTCAGCCCGTCCAACGGGCCGACCGCCTGGCAGGCCGACTATCGGGCCCAGGCGCGGATGAGCCGGCGGGTGGCCGGCGAGGCGGCGGAATGACAGCGGCCGACAAGCTGGCCTATATGGCCAACCAGATCGCCCGGGCCTTTGCCACCCTGCCGCCCGACCAGGCGGCCGCCAAGACCGCCGAGCACATCAATAATTTCTGGGAGCCGCGGATGCGCCGCCAGCTCTTCTCCCTGGTCGCCGAGGCGCCCGACAAATTTGCCGCGACCGTGCACGCCGCCGTCCCCGCGATCCGCCCGCCGCCCCAGGCCGCCTGATGGCGAGCGGCGCCCGGCCCGCCCCGTTGCTGGCCTTTCGCGACGGCCGCCTCGCCACCGAGGAACGGCAGATCCCCGAGGAAACCGCGATCGCCCTGGTCTATGACGGGGTGACCCAGGCGGTCATGATGGCGACGCCGGCAGATCTGGAGGATTTCGCCCTGGGTTTCACCCTGACCGAGGGCATCATCGCCGGCGCCGGCGAGATCCGCGAAATCGCCGTCCGGCCCGAGGCCGATGGCATCGCGCTTTGCGTCACCCTGTCCGCCCGCCGCGCCTTCGACCATGCCCGGCGCCGGCGCCTGCTGACCGGCCCCACCGGCTGCGGGCTGTGCGGCGTCGACAGCCTGGCTGCCGCTGTCCGACCGCTGTGCCGCGTGGCGGACGGCCTGACCGTCGACCCCGGCGAGATCATCGCGGCCCTGGCCGCCCTCGGCCCCGCCCAGACCCTCAACCACCGGACCCGGGCGGTCCACGGCGCCGGCTTCTGGGTGCCCGGCCAGGGCCTGGCCGCGCTGCGCGAGGATGTCGGCCGGCATAATGCCCTGGACAAGCTGGTCGGCGCGCTGAGCCGGGCCGGCATCGCCGGTGCCGCCGGCGTGGTGCTGCTGACCAGCCGGGTGTCGGTCGAGATGGTGCAGAAGACCGTGCTGCTGGGCGCCCCCATCCTGGTCGCCGTCTCCGCCCCGACCAGCCTGGCCGTCGCGACCGCCGAACGGGCCGGGCTGACCCTGGTCGCGGTCGCCCGCGACACGGAATTCGAGGTGTTCACCCATCCCCGGCGCATCACGGCACCGGACGGCACCGCCCCTGACCAGGTGCCCTAGGATCCCCGCTCTCCGCTGGCGCTCCGGCGGGGATGACGAGGGTGGGGTACGGGTTCCCTTGCCGTCGTCATCCCCGCCAAGGGCCGCACGACCCGCCGAGCGGGGATCTTTGCCCCAGGCCCAGGATCCCCGCTCTCCGCCGGCGCTCCGGCGGGGATGACGAGGGTGGGGCGCGGGTTCCCTTGCGGTCGTCATCCCCGCCAAGGGCCGCACGGCCCGCCGAGCGGGGATCTTCGCCCCAGGCCCAGGATCCCCGCCCGCCGGCGCTCCGGCGGGGATGACGAATGTGGGAGGCACCGCGCCCCAACCAAGACACGAAAAAGGGCCGCCCCGGGGGGCGGCCCTTCCGTTACGCAGGCCTGGCGTCACAGGCCTGGGGCGATTGTCACTTCGAGATCAGGCCAACGATCTTCTGGGCAACGAAGCCCAGCAGGGCACCGGCCACCATCGACACGCCGACCGACAGGAGCGGGTTTTCCACCAGGGACGGGGCCAGCAGGGCAGGCCCGAGCTTGCCCGCCAGCAGGGCATAGGCGATGACGCCGGCATAGCCATAGAGCGTCACCGGGATAGCGGCGAAGGCCGGCACGCTGGCCGCCAGCACCATCACCACGATCGAGACGAAGACCACCAGGGCGGCGCCCAGGGGCACGCCCAGCGTCGCCGCCACCGGCAGCACGGTCAGGACGATCAAGGCGATCCAGGCGATGATCGCCCCGAACAGGGTGCCGATGATGGCGGTCTTGAGGCCGACATCCTTGCCGCCGGCGTGGAAGAACACGGCGAGGCCGATCACCGCGGCCCAGATCTGCAGGCCGAGCGGAATAGCCAAAAACACCCAAGTGGCAATGGCGCCGATGATGCCGACGACCACGCCCAAGGCCAGTAAACCGGACATGTTGAATCCCCCAAGAGTTTCCGTTAGGGGCTGGCATCAGCCGCCCCTTTTATTTGTCCCCGTATTTTGGTTTACACGCCCTGCCCGTGACGAGGAACTACGCCTCGAAAAAGCGGCAACGCAGGGCGGCAGCATATTATGATTCAGGTCGACCGGCAATAAACAGATTTACCATGATTTACTCGCTATATTGCGCGGCAATAAGGATGCCGGGGACGTCGCATCTTCAATACCAATTTTGTTACAGAATCGCCGCGTAACCCATCAAGATCTGGCCGTCTGCGGGGCGCCGCCGTCTTGACCGCTTCTGCGCCCGGCGGCCGGCTCGCCCTGAAACATCTGCCATCACAGCATGGCAATGCGGCCGGCGGTCGCGAGGCACCAAGCCGCAAGGCGCGGCGGCCGGTGCGGCCATTGACAGGGCACCGGTCCGGACCCGAACATCGGCACCGGTGCCGCGGGTGCCGCGGGCGCCCGCGGGGAAGGGACGAAGATCGATGGATGCGGCCGCCCGTGCCGCCAGCCTTGGCTGCTGGAGCGATCCGGTCCGGCCCGAGCCGCTGACCGGCGGCATCACCAATGCGAATTTCCTGGTCGATCATCGCGGCCGCCGCTATGTGGTGCGCATCGGTGCCGATCTGCCGGTGCATCAGGTGATGCGCTTCAACGAACTGGCCGCGGCCCGTGCCGCCCACGACGCCGGCCTGTCCCCGGCGGTGGTCCACCACGAGCCCGGCGCCCTGGTGCTGGACTATATCGAGGGCCACGCCCTGACCCCGGCCGAGGTCCGCCAGCCGGCCCTGCTGGCCCGCCTGGTGCCGCTGATCCGGGCCTGCCACCACGAGATTCCCAAGCGCCTGCGCGGCCCGGTCCTGATGTTCTGGGTGTTCCATGTGCTGCGCAATTATGGCGCCGCCCTGGACGAGGCCGGCAGCCGCCATTGCCCCCTGCTGCCCCGCCTGGCGGCTGCCGCGGTGCGGCTGGAGGCGGCCGTCGGGCCGATCGAGGTGGTGTTCGGCCACAACGATCTGCTGGCCGCCAATATCATCGATGACGGCCGCCGCCTGTGGCTGATCGACTGGGACTATGCCGGCTTCAACAGCCCGCTGTTCGACCTGGGCGGCCTTGCCTCGAACAACGAACTGAGCCGCACCCAGGAAGCCTGGCTGCTCGAGGCCTATTTCGGGCGGCCGGCCGACGGCGGCCTGCGCCGCCGCTTCCAGGCCATGCGCTGCGCCTCGCTGCTGCGCGAAACCCTGTGGAGCATGGTCTCGGAGCTGCACGCCACCATCGCCTTCGACTATGCCGCCTACAGTACCGAGAACCTGGCCCGGTTCGACGCGGCCTATCGCGACTTCCTCGAGGAGCACTGATGCGGACCCTGCCCAGCACCACCAAGGCCGTGATCATCGGCGGCGGCATCGTCGGCTGCTCGACCGCCTATCACCTGGGGCGCCTGGGCTGGACCGACAGCGTCCTGCTCGAACGCAAGAAGCTGACCTCCGGGTCGACCTTCCATGCGGCCGGGCTGGTCGGCCAGTTGCGGACCAGCGCCAACATCACCCAGCTCCTGGGCCATTCGGTCGCCCTCTACCGCCGCCTGGAAGAGGAGACGGGGCTGGCCACCGGCTGGAAGATGAATGGCGGCCTGCGCCTGGCCTGCACCCCGGAGCGCTGGACCGAGGTCCGGCGGCAGGCGACCACGGCCCGGTCCTTCGGCCTGGAGATGCACCTGCTGAGCGCCGCGGAGGCCCGCGACCTGTGGCCTTTGATGCAGGTCGACGACGTGATCGGCGCCGCCTTCCTGCCGACCGATGGCCAGGCCAATCCCTCCGACATCACCCAGGCCCTGGCCCGCGGCGCCCGCCAGGCCGGGGTCGCGATCTTTGAAGATGTCGCGGTCACCGGCATCGAGGTCGTCGACGGGCGCATCCGCGCCGTGCTGACGGGCGCCGGCCGGATCGCATGCGAAACCGTGATCTGCTGCGCCGGGCAATGGAGCCGCAGCGTGGCGGCCATGGTCGGGGTCAATGTCCCCCTGGTCTCGGTCCAGCATCAATATCTCATCACCGAGGCGATCCCCGGGGTCACGCCGGCCCTGCCCACGCTGCGCGATCCCGACCGCCTGACCTATTACAAGGAGGAGGTCGGCGGCCTGGTGATGGGCGGCTACGAGCCCAACCCCCTGCCCTGGGCGGCCGAGGGCATTCCGGAAGGCTTCCACTACACTCTGCTGACCTCCGATTTCGACCATTTCGAGCCGATCATGGAACTGGCGCTGGGCCGGGTCCCGGCGCTTCAGACCGCCGGCATCAAGACCCTGATCAACGGCCCGGAAAGCTTTACCCCCGACGGCAACTTCATCCTGGGCGAAGCGCCTGAGCTGCGGAACTTCTATGTCGGGGCCGGCTTCAATGCCTTCGGCATCGCCGCGGGCGGCGGCGCCGGCCAGGCGCTGGCCGAATGGGTCGTCAAAGGCGAGCCGCCCTACGACCTGTGGCCGGTCGACATAAGGCGCTTCGGCCGGCCCCACTGGGATACCGAATGGGTGCGCCGGCGCACCCTCGAAGCCTATGGCAAGCACTACACCATCGCCT
>JAJFJE010000212.1 GCA_021774355.1 Alphaproteobacteria bacterium | reverse complement strand
CACCGCGCAGGTCACGGGACCTACACCCGGCACAAAACCCATGGCGTGTCGTTCCGCGTGATCGCCAAGTGGATGCGCCTGGCCGGTGTCGATCACATCCATGCCGGTACCGTGGTCGGCAAGCTGGAAGGCGACCCGCTGACCACCCGCGGCTACTACGACATCTGCCGCGAGACCTATAATCCGATGCGCCTGGAACATGGCGTGTTCTTCGACCAGGACTGGGCGAGCCTGGGCAAGCTGATGCCGGTGGCTTCGGGCGGCATCCATGCCGGCCAGATGCACCAGCTGATTCACCATCTGGGTGAAGACGTGGTGCTGCAATTCGGTGGCGGCACGATCGGCCATCCGATGGGCATTGCGGCCGGCGCCACCGCCAACCGCGTGGCGCTCGAGGCGATGATCCTGGCCCGCAACGAAGGCCGTGACTACTATGCCGAAGGGCCGCAGATCCTGGCCGAGGCGGCGCGCTGGTGCACGCCCCTGAAGCAGGCGTTGAATACCTGGGGCGATGTGACGTTCAACTACACGTCCACGGATACGCCAGACTTCGCCTTGACCCCCACGGAATCGGTGTGAGCGGAGGATAGATCATGCGCATTACTCAAGGCTGCTTCTCGTTCCTGCCCGACCTGACCGACGACCAGATCAAGGCCCAGGTGCAATATTGCCTCGACAATGGCTGGGCGGTGGGCCTGGAATACACCGACGATCCCCATCCGCGGAACACCTATTGGGAAATGTGGGGCCCGCCGATGTTCGACCTGCGCGACGCGGTCGGTGTCATGACCGAACTGAAGGCGGTGCGGGATGCCCATGGCGGCAGCTATATTCGCCTGTCGGGCTTCGACAACAGCCATGGCTGCGAGTCGGTGAAGATCTCCTTCATCGTCAACCGGCCGGCCAAGGAGCCGGGCTTCCGCCTCGACCGGACCGAAGGGCCGGGCCGGACCATCGGCTATTCCATCGTTGCCTATTCGACCCAGGACATGCCCGCCGATGAGTGAAGACCGGTCAGCGGACGAGGTGACCATCGACCTCCAGGCCGAACTGGAGAAATCCGGGGTCCTGGAGGTTCTGGGCAGCCTCGACGCTGAACTGGTGGGGCTTGCCCCGGTCAAGAGCCGCATCCGCCAGATCGCCGCCCTGCTGGTGGTCGAGCGGGTGCGGCGGCAGCTCGGCCTCGCGGCCGAGCCGCCCAGCCTGCACATGTCCTTCACTGGCAATCCGGGGACGGGCAAGACCACGGTGGCCCAGCGGATGGCGGATATCCTCCACCGCCTGGGCTTCGTGCGCCGCGGCCATCTCGTCGCCGTCACCCGCGACGACCTGGTCGGGCAATATATCGGTCATACCGCGCCCAAGACCAAGGAAGTGCTCAAGAAGGCCATGGGCGGGGTGCTGTTCATCGACGAGGCCTATTACCTCTATCGTCCGGAGAACGAGCGGGACTATGGCCAGGAGGCGATCGAGATCCTGCTCCAGGTGATGGAGAACCAGCGCGAGGATCTGGTGGTGATCCTGGCCGGCTATGCCGACCGCATGGCCCGCTTCTTCAACAGCAATCCGGGCTTCCGCTCGCGCATCGCCCACCATGTCGATTTTCCCGACTATACGGACGGCGATCTGATGGCGATTGCCGACCTGATCCTGACCCGCCAGAACTATCGCCTCAGCGACGGCGCCCGCGAGGCGCTGTCCTGCTATGTCGGCCTGCGCCGCACCCAGCCCCATTTTGCCAATGCGCGGTCCCTGCGCAACGCCTTGGACCGGGCGCGGTTGCGCCAGGCGACCCGGCTCTTCGCGGCGGCCAGCACCGGCATCTCGACCAATGACCTGATCACCCTCGAGGCCGACGACATCCTGGCCAGCCGGGTCTTCGGCGACGAGTCCGCCCGGCCCTGAGGCCGGCGCCCGGGCGCGCCGATCGGGGATCCGCCGGGGGCACAGGATCCCGGCCCGCCGCTGGCGCTCCGGCCGGGACGACGCGGATGGGGACCACACCATTCCGTCGTCATCCCCGACGGCGCCGGCAATGCGGGGCGGCATCCGGGATGGCTGGCGTCACCGGCCTTGCCGGGCCCAGTCCAGGGCCGGCTCCAGCCGGTCGTTGCCCCAGAACAGTTCCCGTTCCACGGTGAAGCTCGGGGCGCCGAACAGGCCGGCGGCGGCGGCCCGTTCCGTCGCCTGGCGCAGGCTGGTCTTGGTCGCCGGGGTCACCGCGCCGCGCAGGGCTTCCGAGGCATTGCCGCCGGCCTGGTCGACCAGGTCGGCCAGGACCAGCGGGTCGGCAATGTCCCGGTCCTCGGCAAAATTGGCCCGGTAGACCAGGGGCACGAAACGCGGCAGCCAGATGCTGTCGCGGCCATAGGTGGCGATGCGCGCCGCCATCAGGCTGTTGCGGGGAAACGCCGATGGCCGGCGGAACGGGATCGCCGCCGCGGCCGTGAGCCGCTCCAGGTCGCGCCACATATAGGCGCCCTTGGCCGGGTACAGGTTGAATGGCGAATCGCTCCAGCCCTGGGCGGTAAAAAGCGGCCCCAGCAGGAAAGGTTGCCAGGTCAGCGTCACCGCGGCCTGTTCGGCCAGGCGGCCGACCCGCGCCGCCGCCAGGTAGGAATAGGTCGACGCAAACTCGAACCAGAAGGTCACATGCCCGGTCATGCCGCCAGCCCCCGCACCAGCCGGACACAGCATGCCGCGACTGCGAGATAGAGGCAATGCGGCATGGCCGCGCCCGGCGCGGTCCGCGCCGTCCAGGACTCAGCCGTCGGTCAGCCGTGCCCCATGCCAGGCCAGGTGGTCGGCCATGAAGGTCGCGATGAAATAGTAGGAATGGTCGTAGCCGTCCTGGCGGCGCAGGGTGAGCGGAATGCCCGCCGTGGTGCAGGCCGCCTCCAGCAGATCCGGGCGCAGTTCGCGGGCCAGGAAATTGTCGGCCATGCCCTGATCGACCAGCAGGTCGGGCAGGCGGGCGCCATCCTCAATCAGGGCGACGGCGTCGTGACGCCGCCACACCGACCGGTCGGGCCCCAGATAGGCGGCCAGCGCCTTTTCGCCCCAGGGCACCTGGGACGGCGCCACGATCGGCGCGAAGGCCGAGACCGAGCGATAGCGGCCGGGGTGACGGAGGGCCACGGTCAAGGCGCCGTGGCCACCCATGGAGTGGCCGAAAATGCCTTGGGCCGCGGGGTCGATCGGGAAATTCGCGGCGATCACCTCGGGCAACTCGGCGGTTACATAGGACCACATGCGGAACTGCGGTGCCCACGGGGTCTCGGTGGCGTCGACATAGAAGCCCGCGCCCTGGCCCAGGTCATAGGCCGGGTCGTTGGCGACGCCGTCGCCGCGCGGGCGGGTGTCGGGGCAGACGACGATCAGGCCCAGGGCCCCCGCCGCCCGC
>JAJFJE010000211.1 GCA_021774355.1 Alphaproteobacteria bacterium | reverse complement strand
GCCGGCGACGACACTGCCGGAACGGCCTGATGGAGCGGGTCGGCGTCTATCCGGGAACCTTCGACCCGCCTACCCTGGGCCATGTCGATGTCATCCGTGGCGGTGCCCGGCTGGTCGATCGGCTGGTCGTCGGAGTCGGGGTCAATCCCGGCAAGACCCCCCTGTTCGACCTGGAGCAGCGCCTGGCCATGCTGGGCGAACTGGCGGAGTCCCTGGCCGGCGAGGCGGGCCTCGGGCGGATCGAAGTGCGGCCGTTCAGCGGCCTGGTGGTGCATTTCGCCCGGGACCATGGCGCCACGGTGCTGGTCCGCGGGCTGCGCTCCAGCACCGATTTCGACTATGAATTCCAGATGGCCGGGATGAACGGCACCATGGCGCCGGCGGTGGAAACCGTGTTCCTGATGGCCAGCCCCGCGCACCAGGCGATCGCCTCCAGCCTGGTGCGGGATATTGCCCGGATGGGTGGCGATTATCGGCCCTTTGTCACAGCAAATGTCGCAAAACGCCTGGCCGAGCGCGTCGGCTGAGGCGCCATGCCTTGATACGGCCGCAATCGGCCTCCTTTTTGCGCGGTACTTTGCCACTGGAGTTGCGGTATGAAACGTTTCCTTCTGTCCCTGCTCGTGATGATCTCAATGATGACAACTGCCAATGCTGCCTCACTGATCGACAGCTACAAGGTCGATCCGGCCCTCAAGCTGGACCCCGAAAACACCCTGCTCATGGAGCTCAAGGATGGTGTCGTGGTCATCCATCTCTACCCGGAATTGGCCCCCGGCCATGTCGCCCGGATCAAGGAGTTGGTGCGCGAGAAATTCTATGACGGCATCGTCTTCCACCGGGTGATCGAGGGCTTTATGGCCCAGACCGGCGATCCCACCGGGACCGGCCGCGGCGGCTCGGGCAAGAACCTGAAGGCCGAGTTCGGCAATACGGCGTTCCAGCGCGGTACCGTGGGCATGGCCCGGGCCCAGAGCCCGGACAGCGCCGACAGCCAGTTCTTCATCTGCTTCCAGCCGGCCAGCTTCCTGAACGGCCAGTACACCGTGTTCGGCCAGGTCGTGGCGGGCATGGCGGCGGTCGACAAGATCAAGCGCGGCGTGGGTGATTCGGGTTCGGTTCCGGCCCCCCAGGACACCATGATCCGGGTCGTGGTCCTGGCCGACGTCGCAAAATAACAACGACATGATGGCGGGCGTCCGGGCCGCCGGCCTGGACGCCCGTTTCATTTGGGGATCCGGGGCGCCATGAAGGTCGCCGCCTTCGATTTCAGCCTGCCACCCGATCGGATCGCCACCCGGCCGGCGAGCCCGCGCGAAACTGCGCGCCTGCTCCGGGTCACGGCCGGCGGCCTTGCCGACCGGCGGATCGGCGACCTGCCGGGCCTGCTGCGGCCTGGCGACTTGCTGGTCCTCAATGACACCAAGGTGCTACCCGCCCGCCTGAGCGGCCGGATCGGCGCGGCTGCGGTCGAGGGAAACCTGCTGGCCGCGCTCGACGATCGCTCGTGGACGGCGCTGGTTCGCCCGGCCCGTCGGTTCCGCATCGGCGCGACGGTCGAACTGGCGCAGGGCTTTGCCGCCCAAGTGGTGGCGCGGGGCGAGAATGGCCAGGTGACCCTGCGCTTCGACCGCGGCGGTACCGCGCTGATGGCTGCCCTGGAGCGTTTCGGCGCCATGCCCCTGCCGCCCTATATCGCCCGGCTGCGGCCGCCGGATGCGGCCGACCGCGCCGACTACCAGAGTGTCTTTGCTGCCCGGATTGGGGCCGTCGCCGCCCCCACCGCCAGCCTGCATCTGACCCGCGAGCTGCTGGCGCAAATGGCGGCGGCGGGGGTCGGGCAGACCCTGGTGACCCTCCATGTCGGGGCCGGGACCTTCCTGCCGGTCAAGGCGGAGGACACGGCAGACCACCGCATGCACGCCGAATGGGGCGAGGTCTCGGCCCAATCCGCGGCGGCCATCAACCGCGCCAGGGCCGAGGGGCGGCGGGTCGTCGCGGTCGGCACCACGGCCCTGCGCCTGATCGAAAGCGCCGCCGCGCCGGACGGGGTCGTGTCCCCCTTTGCGGCCTGGACGGATATTTTCATTACCCCCGGCTATCGCTTTCGGGCGGTCGACGTGCTGCTGACCAATTTTCACCTGCCGCGCTCGACGCTGGTCATGCTGGTTGCGGCCTTTGCCGGTCACGAGGCGATCAAGGCGGCCTATGCCCATGCCATCGCCGCCGGTTATCGGTTCTATTCCTATGGCGATGCCTGCCTGCTGGAGCGTGCCGATGTTTCGGATTGAGATCGCCGCGACCGATGGCGCCGCGCGCTGCGGCACCATTCACACGGCCCGCGGCACCATCCGCACGCCGGCCTTCATGCCGGTCGGCACGGCCGCGACGGTCAAGGCGATGCTGCCCGAGGCCGTGCGGGCCACCGGTGCCGATATCATCCTGGGCAATACCTATCATCTGATGCTGCGGCCGGGGGCGGAACGGGTGGCCCGCCTGGGCGGCCTGCACCGTTTCATGAACTGGCCGCACCCGATCCTGACGGATAGCGGCGGCTTCCAGGTCATGTCCCTGGCCGGCTTGCGCAAGCTGAGCGAGGAGGGGGTGACTTTCCGCTCGCACCTCGACGGCAGCAGCCATGCCCTGACCCCCGAGCGCGCCGTGGCGATCCAGCGCCTGCTCGACTCCGACATCGCCATGCAGTTGGACGAGTGCGTCTCGCTGCCGGCACCCCGCGACCGGGTGGCCGAGGCGATGGCCCTGTCCCTGCGCTGGGCAGCCCGCTGCAAGACCGCTTTCGAGGCCAGCGAACCGCCGCCGGGGCGGGCCCTGTTCGGCATCGTTCAGGGCGGTGTCGAGCCCGACCTGCGCCGCGAGTCGGCCGAAGCCCTGGCGGCGCTGGACCTTTCCGGCTATGCCCTGGGCGGGCTGGCGGTCGGCGAGCCCCAGGCGGTGATGTTCGCCACCATCGAGGCGACTGCGCCCTTTCTGCCGGCGGCCAAGCCCCGCTATCTGATGGGGGTCGGCAAGCCGGCGGATCTGGTCGGGGCGGTTGCCCGCGGCATCGACATGTTCGACTGCGTCCTGCCCACCCGATCTGGGCGCAACGGCCAGGCCTTCACCCGCCACGGCGCGCTCAACATTCGCAATGCCCGCTTTGCCGAGGATGGCGCGCCGCTCGATCCCCGCTGCGCCTGTCCGGCCTGCACCAGCTACAGCCGGGCCTATCTCCATCATCTGGTCAAGGCCAACGAGATTCTCGGCGCCGTGCTGATGACCAGCCACAATCTGCAGCACTACCAGGACCTGATGACCGGTCTCCGTGGGGCCATCGCGGCCGGCCAAATGGCCGATTTCAGCCGCCGCTATGACCAGGGCGAAGCGCCATTTTGAATTGCTTGGCAGGCATTGACCGAACCGGACGGCCTCCTTATGGTGCGGCCACCCTCCGAGCCCGTAGCTCAGCTGGTAGAGCATCTGACTTTTAATCAGAGGGTCCCGGGTTCGAGCCCCGGCGGGCTCACCAAGATCTGCCCTCTTTCGGATTATGTTATTTTTAGTTGTGGTTGCGTTCGAGTCCAGATTGAAAAGCGACTATGGTTATGGGGTAATTCCGGCCCGAAAGTGGCCAAAGTTGCAGCATCTTCTAGCCAATCGAATCGGTACTCGTGTAAGCATCGTGGCTACAAGAATTGCCGTTGGGGGCGTGACATGTATTCATCGCGTTGGTTGGTGGTAGCCGGGGCCGCGTTGATGCTTCAGGCCTGCAATCCCTTCGACTCGGGCAAGCCGGAAGCCGCCGTGACGACCCCGGTGGAGCAATCGCAAACCCAGGTGGTGGTCGCCGCCGCGTTGATACCAATGGTCCCGGTTATTCCCGGCGGCCCGCCCATGCCCAGCCGCAAGCCGACGGCGGCATCGGGGACGACAGCGGTCACCGTCGACCTGAAGGCGGCGGTCGCGGCAGCGGACGCGCCCGCGGTTGCCAGGCCTGCGGTCTATATCTCCAAGCTGAATGTGGACGCCGACCTGGTGGCCCCCACGGTGTGCCGCAAGCCGGCCGAGCTGGTTGCCGATCATGTGCGGCGGCTGCAGACCGAGGTGATGATCGCCGGCCTGCGCTGCCAGAAGTTCACGCCCGGCATCGCCCAGAAATACAACAAGTTTGTCCGGACCTTCTCGAAGGAGATGGTGACCCAGACCAAGACCCTTCAGACCGTGTTCCGGCGGCAATATGGCGGCGGCTTCATGAAGCAGTTCGACATGTATGTAACCGCCCTGGCCAACCAGGTCTCGGCCAAGAGCCAGAAGACCTACGGCTATTGCAAGTCGGTGGACGCGCTGCTTGATGCGGTCAATGCGGTCAAGCCGAAGGATCTCGGCACATTTTCCACAACGGCCCCGGTGCTGGTGCGTACGCGCCACGACAAGGCTTGTCCCGGGGGGGCATAAGCCAAGTCTTGTAAACGGGGAAGGGACGGCCTCCGATTTTAGTCGGAGGCCGTTTTCTTTGGCGTTCCAATGCCGTGGCCGGAAACGGCGAAGCGCCGCAGACGGACCGCGACGCCCGGACAAAGGTCCTTCAATCATTGATCGTGATTGTCCCCACGCGCCAGAAGTCCTTCCTGGGCTTCGGCTTGGGCCACCGGGAAGCGGCCATCTGCGACAGATGCGGGCGAACAAGCCGTTTGACGTGCTGAATGCCGACCATCCGCAGGCTGCGGGTGCCCAATCGCACCAGGTCGTTGGTCGCATTCCCGGCGACCCGTCGGCGCTGCACCGCAAATGGATTGACCCAGATCATGGGGCAGAGGTCCCGGACCTGGGATCATGACGGGATTTTCGTGCGTAAGGGATCTGTCGGCCGGGCCGCTCGGGCCTCGTGCCCTCATGTTGAAAACATATTCGAAAGTTACTATATAAAGAATGCTGCCGAGCGCGCCCAAGCGCGCTCCGACGGCGCCCTGGCCGGCGACGCCATCGGGGTTCAGAACCGCCATCGCGCAGTCAGTCGATAACCTCACAACGGGAGAGCAGCATGACCAAGTCCGACGGGAGTAACGCTGGCAAGTGTCCGGTGATGCATGGCGGCGCGACCTCGGCCAGCATGTCGAACATGGCGTGGTGGCCCAAGGCCCTGAATCTCGACATTCTGCATCAGCACGACGTCAAGACCAATCCGATGGGGCAGGGCTTTGACTACCGGGAGGCGCTCAAGACGCTTGACGTCGCGGCGCTCAAGGCGGACCTGCACGCGCTGATGACCGATAGCCAGGCCTGGTGGCCGGCCGACTGGGGCCATTACGGCGGCCTGATGATCCGCATGGCTTGGCATGACGCCGGCACTTATCGCACCGCGGACGGCCGTGGCGGCGGCAGCTCGGGCAATCAGCGCTTCGCGCCGATCAATTCCTGGCCCGACAATGTCAATCTCGACAAGGCGCGCCGTTTGCTCTGGCCGGTTAAGAAGAAATACGGAAACAAGATCAGTTGGGCCGACTTGATCATCCTGGCGGGGACCATCGCCTACGAATCAATGGGGCTGAAGACCTTCGGCTTCGGCTTCGGCCGCGTGGACATCTGGCACCCGGAAAAGGACCCCTACTGGGGTTCCGAGAAGGAATGGCTGGGTGCCAGCCGCTATGACGGCGAAAACCGCGACTCGCTGGAAAATCCGTTGGCTGCGGTGCAGATGGGCCTGATCTACGTCAACCCGGAGGGCGTGAACGGCAAGCCGGATCCGCTGCGGACGGCGCAGGACGTGCGCGTGACATTCGCGCGCATGGCGATGGACGACGAGGAAACGGTCGCCCTGACGGCCGGCGGCCACACGGTGGGCAAGTGCCACGGCAATGGCGATGCCAAGCTGCTGGGCCCGGACCCGGAAGCCGCCGAGGTGGAAGAGCAGGGGCTGGGCTGGATCAACCACACCAAGCGCGGCATCGGCCGGAACACGGTCACCAGCGGCATCGAAGGCGCGTGGACCACGCATCCGACCAAGTGGGACAACGGCTATTTCCACCTGTTGCTCGACTATGACTGGGAATTGAAGAAGAGCCCCGCCGGCGCCTGGCAGTGGGAGCCGATCGCCATCAAGGAAGAAGACAAGCCGGTCGATGTTGAGGATCCATCGATCCGCCACAACCCGATCATGACCGATGCGGACATGGCCATGAAGATGGACCCGGCCTATCGGACGATCGCGGAGCGCTTTCACAAAGACCCTGAATTCTTCTCGGCAACCTTCGCGCGGGCATGGTTCAAGCTGACGCACCGGGACATGGGGCCAAAGGCCCGCTATCTCGGTCCCGACGTACCCAAGGAGGATCTGATCTGGCAAGATCCGGTTCCGGCCGGCCGCACCGACTATGATGTGGCTGCCGCAACGGCCAAGATTGCCGCGAGCGGCCTGAGCGTCGGCGAGATGGTCGCCACCGCCTGGGACAGCGCCAGGACCTTCCGTGGCTCGGATATGCGCGGCGGTGCCAACGGGGCGCGTATCCGCCTGGCCCCCCAGAAGGAGTGGGACGGCAACGAGCCCAAGCGTCTGGCCAAGGTGCGGGCGATTCTCGAAGGCATTGCGGCGGCCCGCGGCGCCCGCGTTGCGGACATGATTGTCCTGGCCGGCAATGTCGGTCTCGAAACGGCCGCCCGGGCGGCTGGCTTCGAAGTCACCGTGCCCTTCTCGCCGGGCCGCGGAGACGCCACGGACGGCATGACGGATGCGGCTTCCTTCGACGTTCTGGAGCCCATCCATGACGGATATCGCAACTGGCTTAAAAAGGACTACGCCGTCAGCGCTGAAGAACTGCTGCTCGATCGCACGCAGCTGATGGGACTGACCGCCCATGAGATGACCGTGCTGGTGGGCGGCATGCGCGTTCTGGGCACCAACCATGGCGCCACCAAGCATGGTGTGCTCACCGACCGCGAAGGGGTCTTGACGAACGACTTCTTCGTGAACCTGACCGACATGGCCTACACGTGGACGCCGGCCGGCACCAATCTGTATGAAATCCGCGACCGCGAGACCGGGGCGGTGCGATGGACCGCGACTCGAATCGACCTGATATTCGGGTCGAACGCGATCCTTCGCGCCTATGCGGAAGTCTATGCCCAGAACGACAATCAGGAAAAATTCGTGAACGACTTTGTCGCGGCATGGACCAAGGTCATGAATGCCGATCGCTTCGACCTGACCTGAACGGCCGGACACCGGCGTCCCCACGCAGCCCCGCGAGGCTGTGTGGGGCGTTGGTCAGGGTCCCGCCCGGGCCCCGGATTGGCCATCAATGAGCCGATCATGCGACGACCCCGGAGTCGCCCTGGTCGGGTCGGCCACCGGCCACCGGCCTAAAGAGCGATCTCGACCCGGCGGTTCTGGGGCTCGCGGACGCCGTCCGGCGTGGGAACCAGGGGAGCGGTCTCGCCCCGCCCGACCGCAACGATGTCGTGCGCCGCCATGCCGAGGCCCATCAATTCCTGTTTGACCGCCGCGGCCCGCCGATTCGACAGGGCAAGGTTGTAGCTGGCGGAGCCGGACCGGTCGGCGTGGCCGGTCAATTCGATGCGTGCCGTTCCCAGGCTGATCGCCGCCTTGGCCGCGTCGGCAATGATGGCGCGGGCTTCGTCCGACAGGGCCGCGGAATCCCAATCGAAAAACACCACATAGGATCGGGCAAAGCTGGCGTCGCTCGGCTTTGGCGGGGGATTGAGGGGGGGCGGGTTGAAGTCCGGCAGGATGTCCGACAGCAAGGTATAGGTCAGGCCGGCGGTGAGCGCCTGGGCGTGATAGGTGGTCTTGACCCCGTCGATCCGAAGTCCGGCGGTGCCGAAATAACGATAGCTGGCATTGACCGAGAGGTCCGCCGACAGGGCCATCTTGACCCCCGCCAAGCCCTGATAGGCAAAGCCGGCGTCGCTGCCGTCGACCGACAGCCCCAGGCCCTGGACGTCGAGACCCTTGGCCGAAACCGATGCCACGCCCAGGCCGATGCCGACAAAGGGCGTCACCGAGGTGCCGGCGTCAAAATCGTAATAGCCATTGGCCAACACCGACCAGACATTCACATGGCCGCCGAGGTCGCGGGTGCCCCGGTCAAAGCCGTCGGCCTGGACCTTCTTGGCGCGATCTGCGCCGCCACGCCGGTAGGCGCCCTCGATCTCGAAACGCCATGCGCCGTAATCATAACCACTGACGACCCCGGCCAGGGGACCCGCGTTGAGCGAAGCGTCGAAGCGGTCGCCGCGCCCATTATCGTCGATATCGCCTTTCCAGGTTTCACTTTGCGGAATGACGACGCCGCCGAACAGGCCGACATAGGGACCGATCGGGTCGGCGGCCTGGGCCGGGTGGCCGCCAAGGCACAACAGGCCTGGGAACGCCAGGACCAGGGGCGTCAGCCGAAACCGTGTGATAAAGCCCCGCCGCACCATCAAATTCCCCTAATGCCAACACCTGCCCGCCAAGGCCCTGGGCTCACTCTAGCTGCTTTCCCGCCGGCTGCCACGGCTCTTGCGCAGGGGCTCAGGCGGGGCAGCCATCCCGTCAAGAAAAGGGGCGCCGCGATCAGCGGCGCCCCTTCAGCATTTCCGTCGAAAGCTCAGAGAACGATCTCGACCCGGCGGTTCTGGGGCTCGCGGACGCCGTCCGGGGTCGGAACCAGGGGCGCCGTCTCGCCCTTGCCGACGGTGGTGATCTGTTCGGGGGCAACGCCCAGCCCGACCAGGACCGCCTTCACCGCCTCGGCGCGGCGTACCGAAAGCTTTTGATTATAGGCGGCCGATCCAGAGCGGTCGGCATGTCCGGTCAGTTCGATCCGGGCGACGCCCAGGGAACTGGCGGCGTTGGCGGCATCGTGAATGATCGCGTCGGCTTCCGGGGTGATGGCGGTGGAATTCCAGTCGAAGAACACGATGTAGGAGCGCGCCAGTTCCGGGGCAGGGGTCGGCGGCGGGGTGACCGCCTCGACCATCGGCGGGGCCGGGGGCTGGCTGCTGCCGAAATTATAGCTCAGGCCGGCAAACACGTTGTGGGACGTCGCATCGGTCTTCAGGCGGGGGGCACCGGCATCGGTAAAGCGAGCAAGGCCGGTATCGAAGAAGCGGTAGTCGACAAACAGGGCGAGGGCATCGGTGACCGCGAACTTGACGCCGCCGATTGCCTGCCAGGCAATTTCATAATTGCTGTCGGTCAGGCTGGTGACGTTGCCGATATCGTCGGCGTGCAGGCGGGCGACGCCGACGCCGCCACCGACATAGGGGGTGATCCGGGTGCCGGTCTCAATGTCCAGATAGGCATTCAGCATGGCCGCCAGGACGCCGAAATGGCCGCCCCGGCCCTTGGCGCTGCTGCGCTGGTAGGACACTTCGCCCTCGATCCGAGGCCAGCCGAAATCATAACCGACGGCGGCCCCGAGGCCGAAGCCATCGTCGAGATTGAGGGAATTCTTGTCGTTCCAGGGATTGGTATATCCGCCGAAGACACTGACATAGGGGCCGACGCGCTCGGCATGGGCGGCCGTGCAGAAGAGGGCAAGCGCTGCGGCGCTTACGAGACCGGTGGTCATACGCATGTGGCTCTCCGCTTCGACGTTGGTGGTGAAAAAAAACGTGGCGACAGTTCAAGGGGGTCTCGCGGGATCACCGCCCGGGCTCCGGTTCAACGTGGCCCGAGGCACCGGGATCGCCCGCAGCAACCGCCAAACCTCTACGCAGCGTATTCACACGCCTGACGCGACAACCCGGTGTCTCAAAGCGCCGTAGTGCCGCCCGGCGATACCGTGTCCCGCAAGATGCCTCACAATCAGAGGCAATGTCCGGAAACAATCTTAAGCATGATTTTCCCGTCCGGGGCACGGCTTCTCGCGGCGTTGCGGGAGAACGGTGCACTGCTGTTGCAGAGAAGCAACGAAAAAGGGCGCCGGAAATCCGGCGCCCTTGATCTCGAAAGCTGCGGACAGATCAGAGAACGATCTCGACCCGCCGATTCTGGGGTTCGCGGACACCGTCCGGGGTCGGCACCAGCGGCGAGGTCTCGCCCTTGCCCACGGTCGTGAT
>JAJFJE010000022.1 GCA_021774355.1 Alphaproteobacteria bacterium | reverse complement strand
GCTCGATGGCGGCGACCGCCGGGGCCGCCGGGGTGCAGATCGTCACCGGCGACACCAAGGTGGTCCCCCGGGGAAGCTGCGACAGGATCTTCATCACCACCACCGGGGTAGGGGTCATCCCCGCCGGCCTGGACCTGGGTGCCGACCGGGCGCGGCCGGGCGACGTGGTCCTGGTCAATGGCCGGCTGGGCGATCACGGTGCAGCGATCCTGTGCGCCCGGGGCGACATGCAGCTGGACAGCCCGGTGGAAAGCGACTGCGCCGCCCTGCACGGCCTGATCGCGGCCCTGCTCGCGGCAGCCCCCGGCACCCGCTTCATCCGCGACGCCACCCGCGGCGGCATCGCCACCGTGCTCAACGAACTGGCCGCGGCGTCCCAGGTCGCCATCGAGATCGACGAAGCGGCGACCCCCTTGCGGGAAGAGGTCCGCGGCTTCTGCGAGATCCTGGGGCTCGACCCGCTCTACCTCGCCAATGAGGGCAAGGTCATCATCGCCGTGCCGCCCGACCAGGAAGCGGCGGCCCTGGCCGCCCTGCGCGGCCATCCGCTCGGCCGGGAGGCCTGCGCCATCGGCACGGTGACCGCCGGCGAACCGGGCCGGGTGACCATGAAGACCGTGTTCGGCGGCCGGCGCATCGTCGACATGCTGGTCGGCGACCAGTTGCCGCGGATCTGTTGAGGGCGTCATGCACGAGCTGGGCATCACCCGCAATATCGTTGCCATCGTGGCCGAGGCCGCGGGCCGGCGCCCGGTCGAGCGGGTCACCGTCGAGGTCGGGCAATTGGCCGGGGTGATGGCCGAAGCCCTCAGCTTCTGTTTCGAAACGGTCGCCCAGGGCACGGTGCTGGAAGGCGCCGTCCTGGACATTGTCGAGATCGAGGGGCGGGCGCGCTGCCAGGACTGCGGCGCCGAATTCGCCATGCCCACGCTCTATACCGGCTGCCCCTGCGGCTCCCACCGCCTCGACCGTCTGGCCGGCGAGGAGCTGAAGATCAAGACCATGGAATTGAAGGAGATGGTGTGATGTGTGGAATCTGCGGCTGCGCCGACGGCGCGGAGGCGACCGTCACCGAACTCGGCCAAACGGGCGAGCATGTCCATGCCGACGGCACCCGCCACAGCCACGGCCATGACCACGGCCATGACCACGGCCATGACCAAGGCCATGACCACGGCGACGGCCATCACCACGACCATCCGGACGAGCCGGTCTATGTCGGCATCCACGACCACGTCCATGCCCATGACCACGAGCATGAGGACGGCACCCGCCACGTCCATGGCCATATCCACGATCACGCGCATGCCCATGACGGCTCGGGCGGGGGCGGCGAGCACGAGCATGTCCACGAGCATGGTCATCCCGATGGCACCCGTCACAGCCATGATCACGGCCACAGCCACGCCCATGTCCATGATCACATGGCCGTCGGCCATGGCCACGACCATGATCGCAGTCCTGCTCCCGACCATGGTCACGACGCGCTGCACGCCGAAATGCCGGCGGCGACGGTCGCCCTGGAGACCCGGATCCTGGCCAAGAATGACGGCCTGGCGGCCAAGAACCGGGCATGGTTCGCGGCCCGGGAAATCCTTGCCCTGAACCTGGTGTCATCCCCTGGGGCGGGCAAGACCAGCCTGCTGGAACGGACCATCCGCGACCTCGGCGGCGCATTGCCGATCTATGTGATCGAGGGCGACCAGGCGACATCCAATGACGGCGAGCGCATCCGGGCGGCCGGCGCCCCGGCGGTCCAGGTCAATACCGGCACCGGCTGCCATCTCGAGGCGGACATGGTGGCGCGCGGCCTCGCCGTGCTGAAACCCGTACCGGGGGCCGTGGTGATGATCGAGAATGTCGGCAACCTGGTCTGCCCGTCCATGTTCGATCTGGGCGAGCACGCCAAGGTGGCCATCCTGTCGGTCACCGAGGGCGAGGACAAACCCCTGAAATATCCCCATATGTTCAAGGCGGCCTCGGTCATGGTCCTGAACAAGATCGACCTGCTGCCCTATCTCGATTTCGATGTGCGCAAGGCGATCGCCGCCGCCCTCAAGGTCAATCCGGAGATCATCGTCTACCAGGTCTCGGCCAAGACCGGCGAAGGCCTGGAGGCCTGGTACGGCTGGCTGCGCCGGCAGCAGCACCTGGCCGGCGAGGCGGCCTTTGCCGGTCTCGCGGAATAGGCCGGAAAGGACTTCGTCGTTCCCGGGACCGATCCAGTCCGGGCGTGGCGGCGGGGGCGCTGACCGGGCAAGCGCGGGATTCCCGCTCGCTCGTGCGCCCCGGCGGGACTGACGATCCAAGAATCGCGTCGTCCCGGCCCCCGAGCCGGGCGCCCGGGCCCGTTATTCGCCGGGATCGGGCAGGTGCTCCGCAGCCGGCTTGCGGCGCAGGCCGCGTTCGCCCAGCCGGGCGATCAGGGTGAAGAACCAGGGAATGAAGAAGGTCGCGATCAGGGTCGCCGCCAGCATGCCGCCGATCACCCCGGTGCCGATCGAGTGGCGGGCATGGGCGCCGGCGCCGGTCGAAATGGCCAGCGGCACGCAGCCCAGGATGAAGGCGAAAGAGGTCATCACGATCGGCCGGAAACGCTGGCGGGCGGCTTCCATGGCGGCCTCGGGGATGGAGCGGCCCTGGCGCCGGCGCAGGGCGGCGAATTCGACAATCAGGATGGCATTCTTGGCCGACAGGCCGATCAGGGTGACCAGGCCGATCTGGAAATAAATGTCGTTGGCGATGCCGCGCAGGAACACCATGACGATGGCCCCGAACAGGGCGAACGGTACGGCCGTCAGCACCGCCAGCGGCAGGGTCCAGCGCTCGTACTGGGCGGCCAGGATCAGGAACACCATGACCAGGCCGAAGATGAAGGCGAGGCTGGCCGACGTGCCGGCCTGGCGTTCCAGGAAGGCGGTGCCGACCCAGGCGGTGACATAGCCGTCGTCCAGGGTCTCCCCGGCCACCCGCTCGACCGCGTCCATGACCTGGCCGGAGGTGTAGCCCGGCCCCGGATTGGCCAGCATCTTGGCGCCGGGGAAGTTGTTGTAGCGCAGCAGCACGGCCGGGCCGACCCCGCGCTCGATCTTGACCAGGGCGTCGAGCGGAATCATGTCGCCGCTCGGCGACCGGACAAAGACGAAACGCAGGTCCTCGGGGTTCGCGCGGAAGCGTGCCTCGGACTGCAGGTTGACCTGGAAGTTGCGCCCGTAAAGGGTGAAGTCATTGACATAGAGCGCGCCGATGGTCGCCTGCAGGGTCTCGAAGATGGTGTTCAGGGGGATCCCCAGGGCCTTGGCCTTGTCGCGATTGACCACGGCGTCGAAGCGCGGCACGGCCGCGTTGAAGGTGGTCGAGGCGCTGGCGATTTCGGGCTGCTGTTGCAGGGCCGCAATCAGCTTGGTCGCCTGGTCCGACAGCGCCTGGATGCTGCCGCCGCTGCGGTCCTGGATATAGAAATCGACGCCGCCGGTCAGCGAAATGCCGGGCAAGGGCGGCGGGTTCAGGTGGAATACGAAGGCGTCCTGGACCCCCATGGTCTGGCCGAAGAACCGCCCGGCCAGGCTGTCCGCGTCCTGCCCCGGACCGGTCCGCTTGGACCAGTCGGTCAGCAGGTCGAAGGCAATGAACTGGTCGGTCTGCAGGCCGCCATTGAGGAAGTCGAGGCCGACGAACATGGCCACGCCCTCGGTCTCGGGGTTGGCCTTCAGGACATCGACCACCTGTCGGGCCGCGACCGAGGTGCGGTCGATCGACGATGATGGCGGCATGGCGCCGACGGTCAGCAGGTAGCCCTTGTCCTCGGACGGCACCAGGGTCGAGGGAATGGCGTTGAACAGGTACCAGGTCGTGCCGACCATCGCGGCGACCAGGACCAGGGCGACCAGGCCATGGCGCAGCACCCAGGCGACGCCGCTCGAATAGAACGATGTGACCCCCTCGAAGCCGCGGTTGAAGGCGCGGAACACGAGGCCGGTCTTGTCCTTATGATGGCCCAGCAGCAAGGCGCACAGGGCGGGCGTCAGGGTCAGTGCGACAATGCCCGAAATGATCGCGGAAATGGCGATGGTGACGGCGAACTGGCGGAACATCTCGCCCGACAAGCCGCCGAGGAAGGCGACCGGCACGAACACTGCGCACAGCACCAGGACGATGGCGATGATCGGGCCGGTGACCTCGCTCATCGCCTTGATCGCCGCGTCCCGCGGTCCCAGACCCTCCGTGCGCATGATGCGCTCGACATTTTCCAGCACCACGATGGCGTCGTCGACCACGATGCCGATGGCCAGCACCATGGCGAACAGGGTCAGGAGGTTGATCGAGAATCCCAGCACGAAAAGGCCGGCCAGGGTGCCGATGATCGACACCGGCACGGCGACCAGCGGGATGATGGTGGCGCGGAACTTCTGCAGGAACAGGAACACCACCAGGACCACCAGGACCATGGCCTCGGCGAAGGTCTTCAGCACCTCCTCGATCGAGACCCGGACGAAGCGGGTGGTGTCATAGGGAATCTCGGCGACCACGTCGGCGGGAAAGCGCTTGGCCAGTTCGGCCAGGCGGGCACGGCCGGCATCGGTGACGTCGAGGGCATTGGCGCCGGGCTGGGCATAGATCCCGATCGGCACCATGGGCTGGCCGTTGAAATAGCCCAGGAACGAATATTCCTGGCTGCCCAGTTCGACCCGGGCGACGTCGGACAGGCGCAATATGGCACCGTCATTGGTCGCCTTCAGGACGATGTTGCCGAAGGCCTCCGGGGTGTTGAGGCGGGCCGGCGCGACCACCGTATAGGTGAAGGGCGTGCTGTCTTCGATCGGCTCGGCGCCGAACCGGCCGGCGGCATATTGGGCGTTCTGCTCGCGGATGGCGGCGGCGACGTCGCCCGGGGTCAGGCCGAATTGCGCCAGCTTGTCCGGACGCAGCCAGATCCGCATGGAATAATTGCGCGGCGAGAACAGGGTGACGTCGCCGACGCCCGGCACCCGCTTCATTTCGTCGACAATGTTGAGCAGGGCGTAGTTGGACAGAAACACCGTGTCGCGGGTGCCCTTGGGCGATTGCAGGCCGATCACGTAGAGGATCTGGCTCGACTGCTTGCGCGCCTGGACGCCCAGGCGGCGCACTTCCTCGGGCAGGGTCGACAGGATGCGCTGGATGCGGTTGTTGACGTCGATTGTTGCCTGGTCCGGGTCGGTGCCGACCTCGAAGGTGACGGTGATGGTCAGCGAACCGGTCGAGGTCGAGGTCGAGTTGGCATAGAGCATGCCCTCGACGCCGTTGATCTGTTCCTCGATGGGGGCGGCCACGGTCTGGGCCACGACTTCCGCGCTGGCCCCGGGATAGCTCGCCGTGACCACGATCTGCGGCGGCGTCAGGTCCGGATATTCGGCGATCGGCAGGCTGCGCAGGGCCATCAGGCCGGCCAGCACCAGGACGATCGACAGGACCGACGCGAAAACCGGCCGATCGATGAAAAATTTCGAGATCATGGCTTGGGCTCGGCAGCCGGCGGCGGGGCCAGGGCGACCGGCGCCCCGGGATGAACCTTGATGATGCCGTCGGTGATCACCTTGTCGCCGGGCTTCAGCCCGTTGGTCACCACCCAGCCGGCGTCGACCGCCTCGCCCAGGGCGATCGGCCGCGCCTCGGCCACGTTATCGGCCCCGACCAGGTAGACGATGGCGCCCTGGGGCGTCTGCAGCACGGCCCGCTGGGGGATCACCATGGCTCCCGGGATGACCAGGCCGTCCAGCAGCACGCGCACGAACTGTCCCGGCAGCAACTGATGGTCGGGGTTGGGGACGGTCGCGCGCAGGCGCACGGTTCCGGTGGTCTGGTCGATGACATTGTCGGTGAAGTCCAGCCGCCCGACATGGCCGTACGGCTTGCCGTTGTCCAGCGTCACCTGGACGTTCAGAGCGTCGCCGCTGACCATCTTGACCCGCCCGCTGTCCAGCTTGGCGCGCAGGGTCGTGGTCTCGTCGCCCGACGAAAAGAAGTTCACATAGACCGGATCGACCTGGGTGATCCGGGTCAGCAGGCTGGTCTCGACGGTGGTGCCGACCAGGCTGCCTTCGGACTGGGAACTGACCCCGGTGGTCCCGCCGATCGGCGCCGTCACCGTGGTATAGCCGAGATTGACCTCGGCCTGTTCAACCTCGGCCATAGCCGCCGCAACATCGGCCTGGGCCGAATTATAGTCCGCCCGGGCCTTGTCGCGCTCGCGGGCACTGACATTGCGCTGTCCGAACAGCTTCGCCACCCGCTCCCAATCGCCCTTGGTCTGGGTCAGCACGGCCTGGGCACTGACCAGTTGCGCCTTGGCGCGGTCCAGGGCGATCCGGTACGGCTCGGGATCGAGCTTGAACAGGACGTCGCCGGCATTCACCACCGCGCCCTCGCGGTAGGTGCGCTCCAGCAGGATGCCGCCCACCCGCGCCCGAACCTCGATCTCACGCAGACCGGTGATCCGCCCGGCGAACAGGATCGGCAGCGGCGTCGTCGCCGGCTGGACCTCGACAATCTTGACCATGGGCGGCGGTGGCATGCCCATGGCATGGCCTTGCTCGGCAGCATTGTCGCACGCTGTCAGCAAGACCAGGGCGGCGGCGAGAATTCCGGGCACTCGGATCATGGGGGTCGACTCTCAGGGCCAGATTCAAACGGCGGTCGGCGCAGCCGCATCTACGCTCTTGCGCACGGGACCAAATGGCCGTTGCATTGATATACATGCGCAACTGTATGTAAACTGGCAAATCTGAATAGCAGGTCCGCATGGCGCGGCGTACAAAAGAACAGGCTGAACAGACCCGGGACGCGTTGCTCGACGCGGCCGGGCAGCTGTTTTTCAGCCGCGGCGTGGGCGGCACCTCGCTCGACGATATCGCCCATGCCGCAGGGGTGACCCGCGGCGCGGTCTACTGGCATTTCCGCAACAAGGCCGATCTGTTCGAAGCGCTCTACGAACGGGCGCGGCTGCCGCAGAACGACCTGCTGGATGGCTTGCTGGCGGCGGAGGCGGCGGCGGATTTCCTGCCCAGCCTGGAACGATTATGCAATGACGCCCTGGGCGTGCTGGTCGCCGATCCGGCCCGCCAGAGGCTGTTTACCATCCTGTATCTGCGCCAGGAGTTGGTTGCCGAACTGGCGGCGGTGATCGCTGCCCGCCGCGCGGCCCACCGGGACTTGCGCGAACGCGTCATCGCGCGGCTGAACAGCGCGACCCTGGCACCGCCCTGGACGCCCCGGTCGGCGGGCTTTGCCCTGGTCGCCCTGTGGCAGGGGCTGGTGAACGAATGGCTGGCGGAACCCGGCCAATTCGATCTGGCCGGCGTCGGCCGGCAATGTTTCGCCGGATTATTCGCCAGTCTGGCAGGGTCAGGCGAGGCCGCAGCGCCACCACCCTGGGCCTTGCCGGAAAAATCTGCTTAGGTTGCCCTCCTCTTAATCCTCGCCGGTTGTCCCATGCGTGTCGTCCTTCCGCTTTGCCTTCTCGCCCTGTCGGCCGCCCTGGCCGGCTGTATGCACGACAAACGGGCGCAATATCTGACGGGCCCGCCGGTCAGCCTGTCGGGCGAGCCGCTGGTCGACGACCCCTCGGCGGACTGCCGGACCGCGGTCGCCGCCTGGTTCCAGCGCGCCGATCGCAATCGCGACGGCCATCTCGACCTGACCGAAGCCAAGGCGGATGCGGCTCGCTTTTTCGCCGAGGTGGACAGCAATGGCGACAGCTACCTGACGGCCTACGAGCT
>JAJFJE010000210.1 GCA_021774355.1 Alphaproteobacteria bacterium | reverse complement strand
CGCCCGCCCCCGCGGGCAGCTACAGCCTCGACAAGAGCCACGCCAGCCTGGTCTTCCGCATCAACCATCTGGGCTTTTCCAACTATACCGGCCGCTTCGGGGACTTCGACGCCAACCTGAGCTTCGATCCGGCAGCCCCCGCGGCGGCCCAGGTCACGGCGACCGTCGATGCCCGTTCGCTCGAACTGGAAAATCCGCCCGCCGGCTTCGTCGCCCAATTGCTCGGCAGCGAATGGCTCGACGCCGGGCAGTTCCCGACCATCACCTTCCGCTCGACCAAGGTGGAGCGGACCGGCGCCAGCACCGCCCTGATCACCGGCGATTTCACCCTGCACGGCATCACCGCGCCGATCACCCTCGAGGCCACTTTCAACGGCGGCTATGCCGGCCACCCGATGGAACCCCAGGCGCGGATCGGCTTCTCGGCCACGGGCACGATCCGCCGCTCGGTCTTCGGCATCGCGGCCGGCATTCCGGCCCCCGGCACGACCATGGGGGTCGGCGACCTGGTCGCGGTCGCAATCGAGGCGGAATTCACCGGTCCGCCCCTGGCCGCGCCCAAATGAGCGCCTGATCGACCGCCCGGCGCCGGCAACAAAGCGGCTTGCGCAGCGGCCCTGCGCGTCGGAACAATGGCGGCCTGCAGCATCTGCCACGACACGGGAGCATCGGTCATGCTGAAGGAGTTCAAGGCCTTTGCCCTGAGGGGCAATGTCATCGACCTGGCGATCGGCGTGATCATCGGGGTGGCGTTCGGCAAGATCGTCACCTCCCTGGTCAACGATATCATCATGCCGCCGATCGGCCTGGCGCTGGGCGGCCTCGATTTCTCGGATCTGTTCATCGACCTGTCCGGAACCGGTCCGGCCAGCCTGGTGGCCGCGCGGGATGCCGGCCTGCCGGTAATCGCCTATGGCGCCTTCATCAACACGGTGCTGGATTTTACCATCGTGGCGCTGGCGGTCTTCTTCGTGGTGCGCCAGATCAACCGCCTGGTCGCGCCGCCCCCGGCGGCGGCGCCTTCGGTGCCCCCGCCCCCGCCACGCGCCGAGGTGTTGCTGGAAGAGATCAGGAACCTGCTGGCCGGCCGGCCGCCAGGCTGAGGCGCGCCGATCCGGCCGAAGACGTCCTAGCTGTTGCGGGCGGCGCGCCCGGCGGCAAAGCCGTCGGCCACCGCAAGGGCAATGGCCACCAGGTCCTGGACCTGATCGGCACGACCGGCCGGGGGCGCCGGTGCCGCGGGGCGAAGCAGCAGCAGGCCGATGCCGGTCCCGATGACGGCCAGCAGGCCGCCCACCGATGCGGCCGCCCCGGCGGCGCCCAGGGCCGGCAGCAGCACGAGATAGAGCGCGGCACAGAAAAATCCCAGGGCCGCCAGGCCGACACTGAGGGTCGCGGCGATCCAGGCGGTGCGGCGGGCCGCCCGCCCGGCCGCCGCTTCCAGGCAGCGGCCGACGGGTTCGACCAGATGGGCGATGGTGGCGGTCAGCACGGACCTCACCGGCCGCCGGTCAGCGGCCGAGAAAGCGGCCGGCCAGGTAACCCGCCGCCGCGGCGATGGCGACACTGGTCAGCGGCCGGGCGTCGATTTCGCCCTTGATCGTGGACGCGCCAGCCCGTACCCCGGCGGCCGATTTCCGGGCCAGTCCAGAAGCCTCTTCGCCCAGGCGGCGCGCGCCGACGGCGGCACGGTTCAGAACCCCTTCGGCATCGTCTTCGATCGCGGCGCCGTTGCGCGAATCCATCCGCCGGGTCAGACCCGCCATGACGGCACGGACCTCCTCCAGCCCCTTGGCCAGATGATCGATATCGCGGTCGAAATTGCGGCTTACCATGGCAATTCTCCTTCGCTCGCTGCAGTGCGGTCGTACCAAGGAAACGCCAGGGCGGCGTCATGGTTCCACCTGCCGGGCCTTGTCGCCGCGCGGCACCCGGCCTATAGAGTCGGCCGCGATGAACGACACGGCCTCTCCCGCGGGCTATCCGCACCGGCATCTTCTTGGCATCGAGGGGTTGCATCCCCCCGAGATCGCCTATCTGCTCGATCTGGCCGACGCCTATGTCGAGCAGAACCGGCAGATCGACAAGAAGCGCGCCGTGCTGCGTGGGCGCACCCAGGTCAATCTGTTCTTCGAAGCCTCGACCCGGACCTCGACCTCGTTCGAACTGGCCGGCAAGCGCCTGGGGGCCGACGTCATCAACATGGCGGTCGCCCGCTCCTCGGTGCAGAAGGGCGAGACCCTGCTCGATACGGCGATGACGCTGAATGCCATGCACCCCGACGTGCTGGTCGTCCGGCACGGCGATTCGGGGGCGGTCCAACTGCTCTCCCAAAAGGTCGGCTGCGCCGTCATCAATGCCGGCGACGGCGCCCACGAGCATCCCACCCAGGCCCTGCTCGACGCCCTGACCATCCGCCGCCGCCGGGGCCATCTGGATGGCCAGGTGGTGGCCATCTGTGGCGACATTCTGCATTCCCGGGTGGCGCGCTCAAACATCATCCTGCTCAACACCATGGGCGCCGAGGTCCGCGTCATCGGCCCGCCGACCCTGGTCCCGGCGGCGGTCGAGGCCCTTGGCGTGACGGTTCACCACGATATGCGCAAGGGCCTGAACGGGGTCGATATCGTGATGATGCTGCGCCTGCAGATCGAACGCATGCAGGGCTCCTATGTGCCGTCGCTGCGGGAATATTTCCAGCTCTACGGGCTCGACCAGTCCAAGCTCGAACTGGCCAAGCCCGATGCCCTGATCATGCATCCCGGGCCGATGAACCGAGGCGTCGAAATCGACAGCCTGGTAGCCGACGACATCAACCGCTCGGTGATCCGCGAACAGGTCGAGATGGGCGTCGCCGTGCGCATGGCCTGCCTGGACGCCCTGGGGCGCCACCTGCCCAATCTGAACGGGGCGGCGTCGTGACCCGGCGGGCCAATCCCGGCGCGGCCCCGGGCACCCGGGTCGCCTATGTCAACGCCCGGCTGCTCGATCCGGCCAGCGGCCTCGATGCCATGGGGGCCTTGCTGACCGAGGGCGACCGTGTCGTGGACCTGGGTCCCGGCCTGTTCGCCGAGGGCGTGCCCGAGGGCATCGGGCGGGTCGATTGCCTGGGCCTGCCGCTGGCGCCGGGCCTGATCGACATGCAGGCCGCCATCGGCGAACCCGGTGCCGAGCACAAGGAAAGCTTTTCCAGCGGCAGCCGGGCAGCCGCCGCCGGCGGCATCACCACCCTGATCTGCCTGCCCAATACCGATCCGCCGATCGACCAGGCGGCGATCGTCGAATATGTCGAGCGCCGGGCCCGGGAGAACAGCCTGGTCCGGGTCCAGCCCATGGCCGCGATCACCAAGGGCTGCCGGGGCGAGGAAATGGCCGAGATGGGGCTGTTGACCGAGGCCGGCGCCGTCGCCTTCACCGATGGCGACCGTGCCGTCGCCTCGGCCCGGGTGATGCGCCGGGCGCTCGCCTACTCCACCCTGTTCGGCAAGCTGGTGATCCAACACGCCGAAGACCCCTCGCTTGCCCGCGACGGGCAGATGAACGAGGGCGAAACCGCCACCCGCCTGGGCCTGACGGGCATCCCGACCGCCGCCGAAGCGATCATCATCGAGCGCGACCTGCGGCTGGTTGCCCTGACCGGCGCCCGCTACCACGTCGCCCTGGTCACCTGCGCCGAGTCGATTGCCCTGATCCGCGCCGCCAAGGCACGGGGCATGGCGGTGACCTGCGGCACCGCGACCCATTATTTCACCCTCAACGACAATGCCGTCCACGACTACCGCACCTTCGCCAAGGTCTCGCCGCCGTTGCGGGCAGAAGCGGACCGCATCGCCGTGCGCGAGGCCGTCCGCGACGGCACCATCGACGTCATCGTCTCGGCCCACCAGCCCCAGGACGTCGAGGCCAAGCGCCAGCCCTTCGCCCAGGCGGCGTTCGGCGCGGCGGGCCTGGAGACCATGTTGCCAGTCGCCCTGAACTTGCATCATGATCACGGCATGTCGCTTAACGAGATATTGGCCCCGATGACGGCAACGCCCGCGCGCCTGCTGGGCCTGGCGTCGCGCGGGCAAGTGCGCCCCGGGGCCAAGGCGGATCTGGTGCTGTTCGACCCGGAAAAGCCCTGGCGGGTCGATGTCGACCGGCTCCGCGGCAAGTCCAAGAACACCCCCTATGAAGGGATGCCGGTGACCGGTAAAGTCCTGATGACCGTGGTCGACGGCCTGGCGGTCTTCGACGAGCGGCCACGCTGATGGATGATCTGGCCCTGGTCGCCGCGGGCACCCTGGTCGGCGTCGTGGTCGTCGGCTACCTGCTCGGCTCGATCCCGTTCGGCCTGCTGCTGACCAAGGTGGCCGGGCTCGGGGACATCCGGGCAATCGGCTCGGGCAACATCGGCACCACCAATGTCCTGCGGACCGGCCGCAAGGACCTTGCCCTGGCGACCCTGCTGCTGGATGGCGGCAAGGGTGCCATTGCGTTCCTGCTCTTCGCCACCCTGGTTGCCCACCCGATCGGCCTGATCGCCGGGGCCGGGGCCCTGCTCGGCCATTGCTATCCGGTCTGGCTGCGCTTCCGCGGCGGCAAGGGCGTTGCCACCTTTCTCGGCCTGATGCTGGCGGCCTCCCCGCCCCTGGGTGCCGCCTGCTGCACCGTATGGGTTGCCGTGGCCTATTTCTTCCGCTTCTCCTCCCTTGCCGCCCTCTGCGCCGCGGCCCTCGGCCCGATTCTGGCGTTGGCCCTGGCAACCCCGGGGGACGCCGCCCTGGCGCTGGCCTGTGCCGCGCTGATCGCCCTGCGCCACCAGGAGAATATCCGCCGCCTGCTGGCCGGGACCGAGCCCCGCATCGGCGCCTCGAAGCCGGGTGGCTAAGCGGTGGCAGGCCTGAGCGCCGAAGAACGGCTGGACCGGTTGCGGCTGATCCGGACGCCGACCGTCGGCCCGGTGGCCTATGGCGAATTGCTGCGCCATTTCGGCGGCGCCGCCGCAGCCCTCGATGCGTTACCCGGCCTGGCACGGCGCGGCGGCGCCAAGGCCGCGCCGAAAATTCCCGGCCGGGCACAGGTGCTGCGGGAAATTGCCGCCGTCGAGGCCCTGGGCGGCCGCCTTGTGTTGCTGGGGGACGGCGATTATCCGCCGCTGCTGGAACAGGTCGAAGGCGGCCCCCCGGCCCTGTCGGTCCTGGGCCACCTGCATCTTGTGCGCCGTCCGGCCGTCGCCCTGGTCGGCGCCCGCAATGCTTCGGCCGCCGGCCGCCGGCTCGCCCGGGACATCGCCGAGGGCCTGGGCGCCGCCGGCCTGGTGGTCGTGTCGGGCCTGGCCCGCGGCATTGACGGCGCCGCCCATGAGGCGGCCCTTGCCAC
>JAJFJE010000209.1 GCA_021774355.1 Alphaproteobacteria bacterium | reverse complement strand
AAGCCTCCACGGGGCCGACGAAGGATCGGGATCCCCGAAGGCCTGCTCCTCGAGCGCCTCGCGCAGAGCAGTCAGGGTCAGGCGATCGCCGGGATCCTTGGCCAGGCAGGCGAGGACCGCCTCCTCGAGCCAAGGGGGAATCTCGGGGCGCCTCTCCGAGGGCGGGTCAGGGATCTGCTCGCGTGTGGCGATCACGCCCTCGAGGAAAGACTCCGCGAGCACGGGAGGAACGCCGGCCAGCAAGGCGTAGGCCATGCCCTGAGGTATGAGCATGACACCGACCGTGATACCTGCTATCAGATCGCCGGAGAACTCCTTTTTCCCGTAACCAGGAAGCCATTCTGCGATCGGCAGATATGTATTTAGTCGTTTACTCATTCAAGAGGATTCGGCCTGGGCGGCCTCCACAGCGCTATGGATATCTCCGAAGAATCGATCGGATCCGACGGCCGCTTCGAGACCCGACCGATGAAACATGTCCATCACCGGACCCTTCACTCCTGCAAAGTAAATGGCAATCTGTTTTGCCGTCAGCTCTTCCACGATAGACACAAGGGAATGTACGGCCGTCGCGTCCAACCTGTTGATCGGGTACGCATCAAGGACAATCCCCCGAAGCTCGGGAGTTTCCCGAACGATCATTTCCAATTGATCCCTCAGGTGATCCACGTTGGCGAAAAAGAGAGAAGCGTCAATTCGAAGGACCTCGATTCCAGACGGCAGGTCGGCGTCGGGGAAGCGGATCCGGTTTCGGTACGCCGTCGTGCCAGGAAGCCTTCCAAGCCTCGCCGTATGCGGCGTTGAAGCCTGCTGGAGTACGGTCAGAATAGACGCGGCGACGCCGACAAGGATTCCCTCCTCGATGCCGAGGAGGAGCGTTGCGCCAAACGTGAGCACGAAAAGAATCAGGTCGGGGGCACTGGTTTTAAGCAGAAACCGCGCTTCTTTCCAGTCGATCAATCCGGAGACGGCTACCATAACGACAGATGCGAGCAGAGCCTTTGGCAGGTAATAGAACAGCGGTGTGAGAAAAAGCAATGTCAATCCAACAACAACGCCGCTTATGATGGTTGCAAGTGGAGTTCTGGCGCCGGCTTGATCGTTGACAGCCGTGCGGGAAAAACCTCCAGTCGTCGGATAGGCCTGGAAGAAAGCCCCGATTACATTCGACAATCCAAGAGCGACGAGCTCCTTGTTCGCGTCAACCCTGTATCGGTGCTTGGAGGCAAACGCTTTCGCGACGGCGACCGACTCCATGAATCCGACAAGAGAAATAGCCAGCGCTGCAGGAAGCAAATCCGTCCACTCCGATAAGCTGAGCGAGGGCAATCCGACTTTAGGGAGGCCACGAGGAACGATTCCTACGATTTGTACTCCTTGACCGTCCAGGCCGAAGACGTACACGACGAGCGTGCCCAGAACCACGGAGAGCAGTGCCGCAGGGAACGTAGGGCGCCATCTACGCAGTCCGACGAGCAATACGATACCGATAACGCCGAATCCCAACGTGAGCAGATGGATATCGCCGAGCTGGTCGGCGGCCGTTGCCAGAATCGAGAAGACGTTGTTGGAGCGCGGAATCGGGATTCCAAGCAGATACTTCAGCTGGTTGAGTCCGATGATCAGTGCTGCTGCACTGGTAAACCCGCCAAGGACCGGGTGTGACAACAACCTGGTTGCGAATCCAAACCTGCACAGGCCGAGTAGCAACTGGATTGATCCGGATAAGAAGGCGAGCGATAGAGCGAGTCCGATATAGGCGTCGGTACCCTGATCGGCGAATTCGGTGATTCCTGCCGCGACCAGCAGCGATACCATGGCGACAGGCCCGACTGCCAGTTGTCTCGACGTTCCGAAGAGTGCATAGATAAAAAGGGGAACGAGCGCGGCGTAGAGGCCATAGACCGGTTCCAGGCCGGCGATCATCGCGTACGCCATACCCTGCGGGATCAACATGACGCCGACCGTGAGGCCGGCATTCAGGTCTCCACGGATATCCTCTTTTCGATACGTGCTTAACCAGCCGGCGGCTGGAATCAATCGAGAAAGCATGGCTCCCATCTCTGCAAGTACAATCTGGAACGGGCACGGATCAGCACGGTCGTGCGTACCGATCCCCGCTCCAGTGAAGGATCAGCTTCATTGCACCGTCTGGTCGTTCAGACGGATTTCCCCGAAGCCGACTCGATTTGTTCGTTGTCGATGCTCCAGGTCTCGTAATCTCCTTCCACGTAAATAACGTCGTGTCCGAGACGTCTGAGCAGGGAGGATGCCGACGCGGCGCGTGCTCCCGTCTTGCAGTAGACGGCAACGGTACCTTCGGCCTCCACTTCGTCACGCCGCACCCAGAGCCTGGTGCTCGCGATATTGCCGGCGCCCCGGATGTGGGATGCATCGTATTCGGACATATTTCGGACATCAAGAAGAGACACGGCGTGTCTGTCCCGCAGAGAGTCCATCTGACTGAGTGTCAGGTGCTCGATCGTGGCCAGTTCTCCACCTCGTTCTTCGTGCTGCTCCAGAGCTGCCGGTGTAACGTATCCCACGATATTATCCAGGC
>JAJFJE010000208.1 GCA_021774355.1 Alphaproteobacteria bacterium | reverse complement strand
AACGCGACCCAGGCCGACCGCCACCGGACCATCGCCCGCGGCCTGATCCAGTCGATCATGACCGGCGACGGCAAGTCCCCGGCCGGCGCCTTCACGGTGATCACCATCCGCGAGGAATATACCCTGCTGTCGCTCAACGGCATGAAGCCCCAGCGCCAGGTCCTGATGCACGAGGGCGATCACGCCTATGACGTGCTCGATGTCCTCGACGTGGACGGCAAGCCCCAGAGCATCTATTTCCAGATCGACCGGGTGCTTGCGGCAGAGGCGCACCTCAAGGCCAAACCCTGACCGCCTGGCGGCCGGCGCGCCGGGAGATTATGGCGCCGCCTTGAATGTTTGTTAACCATCCCGGCCCTAGGCTTGCCTTCATGACGAAGGGAGCCGAGCCTATGGCACGCGCCGCTTACTACATAGTCGGGCATGGCAGTCCGCGGAGAATCTGCGTCGGGAGCCGGAAATATTATTTCCAGACCCGGGGCGAAATCCTGAAGGTCTTCGAGAACCTCAAATCCTGGCGCCGCCGCAAGAGCGGCTGAGGACGCCGCCCCCCAGCGTCGGTGCCAGGCCGGAGCCGCGTGCAGCGCCCTCCGGTCGCCGCCTGACTTCAAATATTCATGAAATTGCGACGGATCTGCCGCGCGTTCGTGTCTTGCTGATGCCGTCGGGTCGGCTGGGGCAAAAATGCGATTCCCATCACGTGTGGCGGTGGATCTTGCCGATGGCAAGGCTGGCGGGCGTGCCCGTCGGCGGGCTCTTCTCATGGCCGGTGCCAGTTTTGCCGCCCTGGTTGCCGGGGGACATCCGGCGACCGCGCGGCAGGTCAATTCGAGCCCATCCGCCTTGCCATCGGTTGCCGCCCCCCAGCAGTCGGCGGCTGCCCAGACCGCCCAGGCCGCCCAGCTGGCGGCCCGCCGCGGCCGCGACTCGTTGGCCCGGACCACCCAGGCCCTGCAGGCGATGCGGGCCGCCCAGGCGGCCGCCCGCACCCTGGCCCTGGCCGTCCCGACGGCCATTCCCGACGGGCTCGGCGCCGGCGGGCTGCAGCCGGTCCGCCAGCCCAACGCCACCGCCGACGGCCTGACCGCCTGGCAGGGCGCCGCCTTGCCGGTGCAACGGCCGGGGACGCTGGATGTGACCATCCGGCAGACCGACGGGCGTGCGGTCCTGTCGTGGGACAGCTTCAATATCGGCCGCAACACCACGCTGACCTTCGACCAGCAGGGGCACGACGACTGGATCGCCCTGAACCGGGTGGTCGGGTCCCTCGATCCCGCAACCGGCCGGCGCGATCCGACCCGGGCGCCGGCGCCCAGCCAGATTCTCGGCCGCATCAGGGCGGATGGCACGGTCCTGGTGATCAACCAGAACGGCATCCTGTTTTCCGGTTCCGCCCAAGTCGACGTCCATAGCCTGATCGCCAGTTCGCTCGAGGTCGGCCGGGCGATCGACGCGGGCGCGGCAACGCCGCGCAGCATCGCCCAGCGCAATGCCGAGTTCCTGGCCCGGGGCCTGCTCGGCTTCAACGATGTCAGCATCAATCCGGGGGCGACCTTTTCCGCCCAGCGGGTCGGCAGCGGCGCGACGGCGGTCAACGAGCCGGTGCCGGAAGGCGCGGTGGCAGTTGCGGCCGGGGCGCGGCTCACCGCCGGCAAGGACGGCCTGATCCTGTTGACCGCTCCCCAGGTGGTCAATGAGGGCCACCTCGTGGCAAGCGACGGTCAGGTGGTGCTGCAATCCGGGCGCGAGGTCATGCTGCGCCGGAGCGAGGGCACGGCCGGCAGCCTTGACCCCAATATTCGCGGTGTCGTGGCCACCAGCATCCGCAACCTGGGTGATGGCGACGATTACGCCCTGAACCGGGCAACGGGCCTGATTGAAGCCGACCGGGGCAATATCACCCTGGGGGGCGTGTCGGCCGCAATCAATGACGGGCTGCTGTCGTCGACCACCAGCGTCTCGCGCAACGGCTCGATCGTCCTGTCGGCCGAGAATGTCCGGGTGGCGCCGGGCAGCCTGCTGTCGGTCGATGCCGATGCCGGCCCGGACGTCATTCCCCAGAGCCCCGAGTCGGTGGCGGCCTTCAAGCCGTCCAGCATCGTGCTCGGCAACCGCAACAATCTGGGCGCACCGGGCGCCGACCAGTCGGCGCGCATCGAGATCGGCGGCGGCAGCCTGATCCGGGCGCCCGGGGGCACTGTGGTGATCGGCAGCCAGGCCGGCCCGGCGGGCGCCAGCGATCAGTTCGGGCAGGGCGCCTCGCGCATCTATGTCGACAGCGGGGCGACGATCGACGTCGCCGGCCTGAAGGACGTGCCGATCCCGGTGACCCGCAATCAGCTGGAACTGGGTCCGCTCAAAGGCAATGAACTGGCCAATTCGCCGCTCTACCGCAACAGCTTCCTGAACGGCGCCACGATCTTCGTCGATCCGCGCCGGTCGGGCGTGCGTGCCGATGGGGTGGCCTGGATCGGTTCGCCCCTGGTCGATGCCGCAAGTTTCTACGCCCAGGTCGGGATCGGGGTCGGCGAATTGATGACCCGGGGCGGCACCGTAACCCTGGGCGCCCAGAGCTTTTCCGGCCTGGAGGACGCCGCCCGGGCACCCGACATCATCGTCAGGGCCGGCGCCGCGATCGATATTTCCGGCGGCTGGGTCCACTACCAAGGGGGCCGCATCAAGACCACCCGGCTGGCGACGGCCGATGGCGGGGTGGTCGATATCGGCGACGCCGATCCCAGCCTCGCCTATGCCGGGCTCTACGGCACGGCCTCGGTCAGCCACGGCCGCTGGGGCGTCACCGAGAGCCGGACCTCCCGCTTGACCGAGGTGGGCCGCCCGGTCGCGGATTATACCGAGGGCCGGGATGCCGGCAGCCTGACGGTCAAGGCCTCGGCCGTGGGCTTCGACGGGACGCTTTACGGCGACGCCTTTGCCGGCGACCGGCAACGCCTCGATGGCGGGCCCGCGACGGCCACGGCCGGCGGCTTCGGCGATGCCCGCAAGCTCCAGGCGGCCAACAGCCAGCGGCCCTCGGGCGGGGCCTTCTATCTGCAGGCGCTGACCGGCACCGCCGGGGGCGCCGACCTGGCCGTGGTCGCCGCCGCGGAAGCCACGGCGCTGCCGGCGGCCCTGGCCTATGGCCAGAGCGTGACCGTCGACACGGATGGCCGGCTGACGGTGCCGGAACGCCCGGCCGCCGCCCTGCTGCCATCGGCGCGGCGCGAGACCATCATGCTGTCCGACCGGCTGCTCTCCGGCAGCGGCCTGGCGCAGGTCTCGCTGCAGAGTTCCGGGGCGGTGACCGTCGCCGCCCAGGCCACCGTCACCCTGGCTGCCGGCGGCGTCTTCGACGTCCTGGCGGGACGCCGCCTGACCATCGCCGGTCAGGTTGCCGTGCCCTCCGGCACCATCGCCCTCGAAACGTTCAACTCCCGGGGGTTGAGCAACCGGCCGTTCGGCGGCGCGGTCTTTGCCGACCCCGCGACGCCCGATCGGCGTGGCGACTACGACATCGTGGTCGCCGGGTCGCTGTCCGCCCGCGGCCTCTGGGTCAATGATCTCGGCCAGTTCGGGGCCGGCGACGGCGGCGCCTTTGTCGACGGCGGGACCATCTCGCTCTACGCCGCACCCAACCTCGCCGCCGCCTTCGACGGTTCCGGCCAACGCCTGGCGGTCGCCAGCTATGCCGACCCCGAGGCGACCGGGGCGCCCCGTTCGGCCGAGGACATCAGTGGCAGCATCCTGATCGACGGCGGGGCCCTACTCGATGTCTCGGCCGGCGGCCGGGTGACGCCACAGGGCGGCTTCGAGCTGGCGGCGCGCGGCGGCAATCTCGCCCTGATCAGCGAGACCAGCTATGCCCAGAGAG
>JAJFJE010000207.1 GCA_021774355.1 Alphaproteobacteria bacterium | reverse complement strand
TTGCCAACGAAAGCGAAGGCATCGCGTTTGATCCCGATGGCAACGAGGTTTTCAACTAGAGCCTGATCGTCTGAGATGGAAGCATCTTCGCTTCCATCGAAGCCGTGAATCAGTCTCTGGAATTTGAGCTTGGACCAAGCCATTGAGACTGGCAGCGATCCCATCGAGTTCGGACCTTGTCCTAGGCCCTGCTCAACCGACACGGCCCCCTACTGCCGAGGCGGTATTACGCCAACAGCGACACACGCCCCTTCAAGCCGAACGCTTGATGGGGCGTTGTCATTTTATCGGCCGTCTTGCAGCAGCGCAGTTCACTTCACCCACTTGGACAACAAAGCCAAACCCAGCGCGACAAACAACGACATGGTGCTATCCGCCATGAGCATAGGCGTCACGACCGGCACCGAAACACTTCCGAATTTGGCCAAGCCGACCAGCACTGCAATCGCAACTGCCGCCAGCCAAATCAAATATCCAGCACGCATGAGATTCCCCCTGTTCAGACTGATTATTCATCAGATGACCGCTAGGCTAACGCAAGACCTCACGACCAGCAATTCGATCACCTCCCCACTTGCGATAGACGCCCTTGATGTTCCCAGGACTTGCAAAGCAAGCTGCCGGTAAGCTCGATCTTGGCCCCCGCAATTGCTCCGGCCGCTCATAACTCGCGAAATGAGTTGCGAAGATATCCGTAAGACGAGATTGCCGGAAGAGATGGCACCAGGCCGCTCTTCCGGCACCCCGCTGCCGAGACCGTCGAAGACGGTTCGGATACCGCCGGCCTGATGAGTGGGGGGAGGAAGCTCACAGTGCCGGCGATTTGAGAATTCAGGAACCCGCCGGAGGATCGTTCCCGATGACGGTTTCCGACGCGAGCGCCGCCGCCCCGCTCATGACACGCAGCGTGTCCGCATGGCCCGGATTAGTCAGGGCAAGAGCCACACCCACCGCAAAAATCGAGGCAGCAATCGCCTTAAGCGTAATTGAAATACGAGACATCGCTGACAATTCCTCCGTATGCTTCTACCGCTCTGTTTTCGTGAGCTTGTGTGAAGATACGCAGGGCGACCGCCAGAGTTTCAGATTCATGTTCGCGAAATTATAAAAGCACGCCAAGCACCCTCAAAGCGCGGTTGGAATGAGCTTGCCATGCAGCGCCGGCCCGGTCGGTTTGCCCGTGGGTGATCCGCCTTCCGGCTCCAGACTGATACCGAATGTGGCTCCCTGCAGGAGCTCGGCATCATATCCTTCCAGCCGTTTGCGGATTGGCGCTGTACCGACCTCCAACACTCCCAGGGACCGTGGCGCGGGGCCGAGTTGTTCAGCAACAATCCAGAGCTGGTAATCCTTGCCATCGGGCCTGACGGCGGTGACCGGCCGGATCGTCATTTCCCGCGTCTCAAGGTCAATGGACAGCAGGAAGGTCGGCGGAATATCGCCCTCTTGAAATACCGCGACATACTTCTGCTGGTCATCCGATAGCTGCATTTCGCCAACAACGATAAACCCCAGCAGACTGGCCGCGATCAAGGACGCCCCAGCCGCCGCCGAGCGCCATGTCGCAACTTGCCGTCGCAAACTTGCCAGAGCGGTGGCATCAGAAGTTCGGGCTGACTTCAGTGCATCGGACGGCATAGGCGAGTCGAGCCTTGCTGCAATTTGCGCGAACAGTTCAGGCGGCGGCTCAATCTCGTCTGCCTCTTGCAGAAGCGGTGCAATCCGGCGTTCCCAATCGTGGATCGCACGATCGAGCAAAGGCTCCCGCTGCCGACGGGCCGAAACCGCGACACGCTCGTCCGAGTCCAACGTCCCGAGCACATACTCCCCGGCCAGGATCTCTATGTCTTCCCGGTCTGTCATGTCCCGAGACAATCCTTAAGCTGCTTGAGGCTTCGATGAAGCCAGGTTTTGATCGTGCCCACCGGGTGACCGAAGCGATCGGCCAAATCCTGCCTGGAAAAGCCGTCGAGATACGCAAGTTTGACGGCTTCGCGCCGTTCCTGTTCCAAACCGTCCAGACACGCATACAATTTCCGCAAGTCCTCGCTCTGCTCCAAAACGTCCATTGCCGACGGTCCTGGATCACGGGCATTCGTCGTCGCTGCTTCATCGAATACGGTGGTGACCTGCCGGCGTCTCACTTCGTCAAGCGCTCGGTTGCGCGAGATTGTCACCATCCATGTGATCGGCGACGAACGCGCCGGATCGAATTCATCTGCGCGCTGCCAGATCTTGACGTAAACTTCTTGAGTAATCTCGTCGGCCAAATCGCGACGTTTCAAGATACGCCAGATCACGCCGTAAAGTTTCGGCGACGTCGCAGAATACAGTTGCTCAAAGGCTAATCGATCGCCTTCGGCCACGCGTCGCAACAGGGCAGTAACTTCGCCGGCCGATCTCAGCATTCTATTCAGAACTCCGCGAAATTACGCTAGGCCGACCGGCAGGCGATGCTCAGTGCGCGCAAAGCCGGAAACTCGATAGCATTCGATCCGAACACCGCTCAAAGAGCAAGCCAGGAAGCGAGAACCGCTCAATCCAGCGCGCTCCCAACTGCCGATCCGTGTCGTTCGCACACACCCTCTATTGAGATACGTGAGAGCGGATCAAAGGTTTCAGGTCCGCAAAATATTTGTCGGAAATCCGGTCAGCCGAGCACTTTCCCCCCGCAAGCTGAAACTCTGCACCATTCAAGCCGTAGCTGCTGACAGGTCCGTTGCGCGCGCTATCGCAGCAATCGCCATAGGACCGGTCCGCGCCCGCCAACTGCTAAAAACTGGCCCGCCGGATGGAACTGAACAGTGATTGGTTAAGGAGAATTCTTATGTTGAAGCGATTGATGGTAGCTGGAGCCATGCTTGTTGTGGCCGGGGCAACGGCAGTGGCCGGGCCCGACCGCATTGAGTTCCCGAAAGACTACCAGAAGACGTTCTCGAACTACCTCAACGCCGAACGCCAGAACGGCAAACAGCTTGCGCGCTTTTATGCAAACGACGTGGCCTCGAACGGTATCGGCAAGTATGGAGAACTGCCCGACGGCTCTATCTTGATTATGGAAGTCTACAACGCAAAGGCTGGCCCAGACGGGAAGCCGATGCGCAGCAAAAAGCTCGACCGGCTCATTCGCGGCGATCTTGCCGCCGTCATGGTCAAGCAGAAGGGCGCTGGCTGGGGCAAAGACTACTCCGGTGAGGGAATGAACGTCGGCGACTGGGAATTTGCGGGCTTCAAAGCCGACGGCAAGCTACTCGAAAAGAATTTCGCCGATTGCCGCTCGTGCCACTCTGCGTTGGAAGACACGAAATACGTCTTCTCTTATGAACACCTCGCCAAGTAATCGCTCCAGGACGGTCCTGGTAGGTTCAAACTCTTCCAGCGCGCATTCGGCTGTGAACCCTCCAGACACTCGCGCCACTATCCCGCTCGACTAATGACAACGGAGGCCGGGTCTTCCCGGCCTCTGAAGATCGAAAACCAGCTCCGGCAGCTCCTGTGTGGATGCCGGAATGAATGCCCGTATTGAAGGAGGAAACGTGATGCCTTCTGCAAAAAGGTTCTTGTCCGCACTCGGCGCAGCTTTTTTTGTCACCGCTGTGCTCGCCAATCCCATCTTTGCGCAGCCCGACGACACGAACCGCGATCCCGAAAACCCTCAGGGCGTTGAGCACATGTCGACACTGGGCATGGAACAACTGCGCGGCCTCATGCAACGGTTCGTCGCGACCTACTATCTCTCCGGCGACGACATGACGCCTGAAGAGATCGCAGCGATATACGCACAGCGCGTCGACTACTTCGGCGACCGGCGCAAATCGCTCCGCTCAATCATTTCCGACAAGCAGGCGTACTATCGCCGTTGGCCCCAGCGCAGTTACATCCTCAATTCCGAGACCTTCGAGGTTCGTCGCAGCGGCGAAAACAACAGCAAGGTCGAAGTGAGTTTCCAATACGAGTTCAATGTTCGTTCGCCCAGTCGCATCTCGGCAGGACTTGGTTCGACCGAGCTGACCTTCGATGTCGCCACCCCCGGCGGGAAACTCGTTCGCGAAACCGGAAAGGTGTTGAGCCGGCGTCCCCGATAACCGAAGTCCAACCCATCGGCATTTCGCCGTTGTTTTCACGAACCAGGCAAAACCGGTCTTACAGGTCCGGCCTGAGCACGTTGGCGAAAATGAGACGAGAGAGTTCGAACCCGAGTCAGCGCGGGCGGCCGGCTCGCGGAGCGCGTATCGCACGCGCAATCAAGTTGGTGACCGCGGACACGGAAGCGGCATGGTCACCGGTAGAGGGGTATTGATGCGATCCGGCAGATCCGGATGTGGGACCCAGCCGCGCACATCCTTGTCTTCAGCATGCAGGCCAACGCCGCTTACGCTTTGCACGCGTTTCGGACCGGAGCAAAAGGCTACTGGACCTCGTCTAGCCGAGTGGCCAACACTGCGGCGCTGAAACACATGATCGAGAACACACAGATGATGGCCGGAGTACCGAACAGGTCCGCAAGAAGGCCGAATATACCGCCGCAAAGGAGTAGAACGCCGATTGCTGTGTTGGAGAGCGCCGTATAGGAAGCGCGTTTCGTCTCATCAGCCATATCTGTCAGGTGCGTCGAGCGGCCGAGGCGTACGCCCTGATAGGAGACAATCAGCACGAACAGCGCGCAAGCCATCAGCCAGTTAATTTTCGTAAGCCCCGTTTCGGCAAACGAGTTGACGCCGACCGCGCCAAGAATCACTCCACTCATGATCGCAGCACTGATCAAAACAAATCGGCTAGAGCGATCCGCGAATCGACCCCAGACATAACCGCTGAGCATCGATGCCAACGCAGATGCGATCACAAACGGTCCCAGCGCCGAGAGACTCTGTCCTCCAACTTCGCCAGCCAGTGCAAGCAAAAAGGGCGGAGCCAAAGCGGTAGCAATCAACAGCCCCCTGACGGCGATGAACCTGCCAAGCTGCGGATCGTCCTTCAAAAGGGAGAACTGACTGATCGCCGTAGATACGCCGTCGCCTCCGACTTCGTTTGCACCGGGTTCCTCCTTAATCGTTGTGAAAGCAAACCCAGCGGCGAGCCAGAGGATACCAGCAACGATGAGTGCTACCGCGATTGAAGTTACAGTGAGCGGGATGATGGCGACGCTGAGCAGAAACCCAAATGCCAAGACGCCGGCTGCGGCAACAGAACTTGCTGTTCCAGTCGCAGTGCCGCGGGTCGTCTTTGAGACGGTCTTGCCGAGAACGTCCTTGTAACTGACCGAGCAGACGCTGCGCGCAAGGCCAAAGACGGCCAGCAACGCAACAATTGTCCAGCCTGCAGCCGCCCCTTCAAGCATCAATGCGGTTACGGCAATCAAGATCACACAGACGCCCTGCGCCAGGGAACCGATCGCCCACGCCCACTTTCGGATGGGCATCGCCCTAATCACCGGAGCCGTGAATAACTGCGGCAACAGAGCTAGAGATTCCCGGATAGGGACCAAAAGTCCAATGGTGGCAGCGGGAGCGCCGAGTGCACCGAGAAGCCAAGCTAGAACAAGCTTCGGATCAGCCAAACCATCGCCTGTCTTGGTTGCAGCGAGGCTTAATATATGAATGGCAAAGTTGCGCGGCTGGTGTTTGCATGCTTCATCCGGGATATCCTTGCACAGGCGACTTTCGTCATCGCCCGTGAGAATCTCATGCAGGACCCGCGCAACCATTTCTCATCTCCACCGCGTCAGGATGCTCGGCTCAATCACGACAACCCTTGTGCGAGCATTGCGGCCGCGACCTTTCTGAAAGCGGCGATATTCGCGCCTTTGGCGTAATCAATGAAATCACCGGAATCACCGGCTTCGGCGCATTGGTCATGAATGCGCTTCATGATCGAGTGGAGCTCCCCACTGATCTGCTCCCGCGTACGCGATGACGCGGTCCGGTTTTGCGATATTTCCAGGCCTGAGACGGCGACGCCGCCTGCATTGGCAGCTTTGGCAGGGGCGAAATGAATTTTGGCCGAACGAA
>JAJFJE010000206.1 GCA_021774355.1 Alphaproteobacteria bacterium | reverse complement strand
AAACCACTTTATGCAGTTAACACTTCACGCGGAAAACGTTCGGGTGCGGTCAGCCGTGAAGTGGTTTTCAGGAAATAAAAAACCGCCATGGCGTTTAAATTCCATGGCGGCAAGTCGTTTAACGAGGGAGGCGTTAGAAACTTCAGCTTACAAGTTTTCCAGACGCATTGCAAGCGATTTTCTCATCCTTTGACATTCACAATTTGGCGGAGTCGATAAACGATTTCCACAAGATCGCTCTGGGCAGCCATTACGGCGGAGATATCTTTGTAAGCTGCGGGGCTTTCGTCCAACACGTCTGCATCTTTGCGACATTCGATGCCGGCCGTTGCTATGGCGTGATCTTCAAGCGAAATGGCTTTTTTAGCAGCGCCACGTGACATGGCCCGACCGGCACCGTGAGAGCATGAGCAGAACGAATCCTTGTTTCCCTTTCCTCGGACGATGAAAGAACCGGTTCCCATTGAACCCGGTATAATCCCAAGGTCACCTTCACGAGCGCGGACCGCTCCTTTGCGCGTAACCCAGACATTCGCGCCCATATGGTTTTCTTTGGCAATGTAATTATGGTGACAGTTGATCGCGTTTTCAGTAACTACAAAAGGCGGTAATGAGCGTGTTAACTCACCTAGAACCGCATCCATCATTGCGCGACGATTTTCCAACGCATACCTTTGCGCCCAATCCACAGCCGCAACATAATCATCAAATATCTCTGTCTGCTCAACGAGGTATGACAAATCTTGGTCGTCCAGAAATTTATCGATATGATATCGCCGCATTTCTTCTTTGGCTTGCTCAATGAAGTACATGCCGATCTTGTTGCCGACGCCTCGCGATCCTGAATGAAGCATGACCCAAAGCCGGTCATTTTCATCAAGGCAAAGTTCTATGAAATGATTGCCCGTTCCCAGTGTTCCCATATGGACGTCTGTATTGAATGCTTTTGCTTTCGGGTGCTTCGCTACGATGTTGTTGTAATCCTCTGACAGAGCGCGCCATCGAGTCGCGTGGGCTGTGGGCATCTCATCTCCCCAAGACCCCTTATCGTTGTTCTTGCCGTTATCGGTGCGGCCATGCGGAACGGCGGCTTCAATATCTGAGCGGATTGTTGCTAGATTATCGGGTAGGTCATCCGCCCCGATTGAGAGTTGAAAAGCCATCATGCCACAACCGATATCGACGCCGACAGCAGCAGGAACGATAGCGCCCTTGGTGGCTATGACAGAGCCGATAGTCGCGCCCATACCCCAATGACAATCAGGCATTGCGGAAACATGTCTATGAATAAACGGTAGGCGGGCGACGTTGCGCAATTGTTCCATCGCATTATCAGCAATATCAACGCCTTTGTTCCAGACCTTGATTGCAGAACCGTTTTCGACAGGAATGTACGTAAAATTTACCATTTCATCCGTCCTTTCACTAATAAAAACCGTCATAGCGTTTAAATTCCATGACGGCTTCCAGGCAGCGAACTAATCGTCGTCAAGTTCAGCCAGTTCTTTTTTCAACGTCGCGACAGATTTTTTCTGCATCGCTTCATCACCTTTCGCATCAAGAGCGTCGAGCAGCTTCTTGCGCCGTTCGGCTTTTTCGGCACGATCAAGCGTCGCCTGTGCTTCAGTTTGTTTCACGGCGATCACGTGTTTCAGAATATTCAGCTGAAGCGAGAATTTCCGCTGATCAGGGTGTGGTTTCGTATCAAGAAAACTTTCTTCAGTCACACCTTTCAGTTTCTTGTTCACGTCACGTGCAATGAAATCGATATCAGACAACGACAAATCCCAAAGCTGTTCGGTTGTCAAATCGCCACGGTTAGACGGGAAGCGAATCTTCTTGCGGGTCGCGGTTTCGAAAATGTTTTTAGTCATGTTAGTTCGTTCCTTTCTTAGAACTGGATTTCATAAGGTCGTTTGTCCGCCAAGACGATGACAGATTCACGCTTGGTTGATGAAAAACCAACGCCACTTAACTGATCGTCGGTCGACTCACACTTGGTTTTGTCGCCAAGTATTTCAAAAACCTTCCTGTGTTTTTCAAGGTCCGGTTTCAGAAATTCATTATAAATCCCGCGTGTCGGATCGGGGTTCACACAATCTTTCACAATGAAAAACCAGTGCTTGTTACCAGTTGCGTTTTCATCCCAATGATTCGGGCTGAACATAATCGAATCGACACGAACGAACTGTTCCGTTTTGACACCCCACTTTTCGACTGAAGATGAGCCAGAGAGAAGACCGCCGATATTATCGATACCCATCAACGCATCGTCTTTCACAGTCAAAACGAGCGAATTAATAAACCTATTATCCGGCACCGCATTTTTGTAATTAAATACACTCACTATACCGTTAAACTCGACTTCAAGTGTGAATCCGAAGTCAACTGTTTCACGTTTTGCGTAGTTGTGAACACTTACGTGGTAAGCACCGTCAGGAACACGTCCGGTCCACTGCACATTTTCAACAGCGTCGCGGGTGTCTGGTGAAACGTTCATGTCAACGTCGAGTTTGCCGCAAGGATTTTGAAACGAAATTTTATTCCCATTCGGTTCAAGAACGTGAATGTCCAGGTCGTCATAATTAAACCAAGCGAGGCTGACACGCAGCGTCGCGTCAACGTTACCACCGGCACGCTTCACACGTTCACGAATCGAATCCGTAACGTTGCCGTCGTAAGACCACGCGAAATTATTCGGCCACTTAAACAGTGGTTGAACACGTTCATCGATTGGTGCGGTCAGTGACATAAAATTCCCCTGATGCGAATTTCTTAACATCATACCAATCGATGATGAACCGGGAAGCACATGTGTCATGAAATCGTCGATACTGATTTTTTCAGCGTCATCGACGTCATAAAGCGTATCGGTCGCTGCATTCATCAACAGACCTTCGACGCCGCCTTTCATTTCACCTTGAACCGCATTATCAACAAACAAAACGTTATTCACCGACACGTCAGAGATTCGAGCAAAACGACGTTTCAACGCGGGTTCAAGACCAAGGCCGTGAATTGTATCCATGGCAGTTTCGACCATGCGCGGTGTGATCAACGAAGTCGGGCGTTTATAATTTTGCGGTGCCACTTTTGTTTCAAAACTTTTCACAGCACGTTCAAGATCAACGCCTTCTGACAAGTCCTGAACCAGTGTCCCGATGACTGTATTTCTGAAACGGGCGTGCCGGTCATGAATGTTCGACCACATGAACAAATTTTCAGCTTGGTCAGGGTTGACACCAGCCAGATCGAGCTTGTCGTACGCTGTTTTCAAAGTGACAAAA
>JAJFJE010000205.1 GCA_021774355.1 Alphaproteobacteria bacterium | reverse complement strand
GCCGCCGAGACCGGCACCATGGGCAGCCGGACATCGGCAGCGATCCGGCCCAGGCGCGACAGGGCGTATTTCACCGGCGCCGGATTGGTTTCCAGGAACAGCGCCTCATGCAGCGGCATCAGCCGGTCCTGGAGCGCCAGGGCGCGGCCGAAGTCGCCAGCCTGGCAGGCCTTCTGGAATTCGGCACAGGCCCGGGGGACGGCATTCGAGGTCACCGAGATGCAGCCATGCCCGCCCATCGCCAGGGCGCCCAGCGCCAGGGCATCGTCACCGCACAGCTGGACGAAATCGGGGCCGATGGCGACGCGGTGGCGGGAAAAGCGGGAGACGTCGCCCGTGGCTTCCTTGACCCCCACGATATGGGGCAACCGGGCCAGCCGGGCCATGGTCGCGACGCTGATGTCGACCACGCAGCGGCCCGGAATATTATAGACGATGATCGGCAGCCCGACCTCCTGGATCGCCTTGAAATGGGCGTAGAGGCCCTCTTGGGTCGGCTTGTTGTAATAGGGCGCCACGACCAGCGCGGCATCCGCTCCGGCGGCCTTGGCGTGGCGGGTCAGGGAGATCGCCTCTTCGGTCGAGTTCGACCCGGTCCCGGCGATCACCGGGACCCGCCCGGCCGCGGCCTCGATCGCCAGTTCGATCACCCGATGATGCTCCTGGTGCGACAGGGTCGGGGATTCGCCGGTGGTGCCGCACGGCACCAAGCCGTTGGTGCCTTCCGCGATCTGCCATTCGACCAGCGACTGGAACGCCGCCTCGTCCACCTTGCCGCCGCTGAACGGGGTGACCAGAGCTGTAATGGACCCGCGCAATCGAGCAGACACGTCACTCATCGATGCCTCCAGAGGAATGGCCGGACCATACAGGGGTGCCCTGCCGGCATCAACAACCGCGCGGCCAGGGGATTCCGGCGGCCCGCCAGGCGGAAACCGGCCGCGAGGCTGTGGCCAGCGTCGGGCACCGCCGCTATCATGATCATGGGCTCGGATCGAGTCGGTCTGGAGGCTGTAATGACTCGGTGGTGGCGTATCGGGATACTGCTGGCCGGCGCGGTTGTGGCGACCGCTGTTTTTGCCACCCCCGGCGCCGTTCCGGCGGCCCAGGCCGAAAGCCGCGCGGCCTTTCCGACGTTGCTGTCGGCCAAGGATCGGGCCCTCTACGCGACGGCGTTCAAGATGGGCCAGCGGGGCGACTGGGACGGCGCTGCGGTGCTGGCCACGGGCGCCCGCGACCACACCCTGGCCCGGGTCATCGACTGGCAGCGGATCCAGGACCGCAGCCCGCAACTCGGCTTTGACGATATTGTCCGGTTCGTCGACCAGAATGCCGACTGGCCGCGGATCGACGCCTTGCAACTGCGCGCCGAGGCCAAGATCGACGGCGATACAGGCGCCCGCAAGGTGATCGATTTCTTCCGCCGCCATCCGCCGGTGAGCGGCCTGGGGCGGCTGCGCTACGGCCTGGCCTTGCTGGAGACCGGGGATCGCGCGGCCGGTGCCCAATTGCTCAAGCTGGGCTGGCAGGATGCCGACACGACCGACGAATTGGAGCAGCAGGTGCTGTCGCGCTACGGCGCGTTGCTGACCGTCGCCGACCATATCAGCCGCCTCGACAACCTGCTGTTCGACGAAAGCGTGACCGAGGCCCGGCGCATGCTGGCCCTGGTGCCGGCGCCCTGGCGTGCCGAAGGCCAGGCCCGGATCTCCCTGATCCTTGCGGCACGTAGCGTCACGCGCGACATGGCCGCGGTGCCGGCCGCCCGGCGTAACGATTCCGGCCTGCTCTACGCCCGTATTCGCTGGTTGCGCGCCCTCGACCGGGACGACGAGGCGACCGATCTGATCGCCCTTCTGCCGGCCGGGACGGCCGCCGCGGCGCCCGAGAAATGGTGGCCCAACCTGCATTACGGCGCCCGCCGCCTGTTGCGCGCCGGCCGGGCCGCCGAAGCCTATCAGGTGGCGTCGCAACACGGGCTGACAGACGGCGTCGCCTATTTCGATGCCGAATGGACTGCCGGCTGGATCGCGCTGCGCTTTCTGAACAAGCCGGACCTCGCCTATCGCCATTTCGCGGCCATGCGGACCAGGGTTTCGGCCCCGATTTCCGTCGCCCGGGCCGCCTTCTGGGCCGGACGGGCGGCGGCGGCCCAGGGCCGGACGGCCGATGCCCGGCGCTGGTACAATGACGCGGCGGCCAATCCCCACGCCTTCTACGGCCAGCTTGCCGCGGCCGCCCTCGGCGAGGCGAATGCCCGGCCCCTGCCCGCCGATCCGGTGCCCACAGGCAAGGACCGGGCGATCTTCGAGACCGACGGCCTGATCCGGGCGGCGCGGATGCTGCTGGAAATCGGCGAGGAAAACCGCATCCGGCCCTTCGCGGCCAAGATCATGGAGAACCAGACCCGCCCCGGCGTGCGGGCCCTGGTCACCGCCATGGCCGAGACCAAGGGCGGCAGCTACGCGGGAATTGTCGCCGCAAAATCGGCAAATTTCCGGGGGACGACCCTGTTCCGTCATTGCTATCCGGTGGTCTCGATGCCCCGCGGCGCACGGACCGAGCCGGCCCTGGCCCTGGCCCTGACCCGCCAGGAAAGCGAGTTCCGGGTCGATGTGGTGAGCCCGGCCGGGGCCCTCGGCCTGATGCAGCTGATGCCGGGCACGGCCCGGCTGGTTGCCCGCAGCATCGGCATCAAATATCAGCCGAAGAAACTGACCACCGATGCCTCCTACAACACCCGGCTGGGGGTCGCCCATCTCGACAAGCTGCTGGGCGACTATGGCGGCAGCTACATCATGACCGCAGCGGCCTATAATGCCGGGCCGTCGCGGGTCAGCAATTGGATGAACCAGTTCGGCGACCCGCGTTCGGCCTCCACCGATGTGGTCGACTGGATCGAGCAGATCCCCTTCACGGAAACCCGGGACTATGTCCAGCGGGTGCTCGAAAATACCCAGATCTACCGCCAGAGGCTGGCGGGAAATCGGCCGGTGCCGTTGGAAATCTACCGCGACCTGCTGCGCGGTGCCGGTAACCGCCGCTCGCCCTTGCTGGACGCGGACCGTTCGGGTTGATCGTGACGCCGTTCCAGGACCTGATTTTCGCCGCACCGGACGGCCTGACCCTCTACGCCCGGGACTATGGCGACCCGCAATCACCCCTGTGCCCGGTCCTGTGCCTGCCGGGGCTGACCCGGAATTCGGCCGATTTCGCCGTCATGGCCGAGCGCCTGGCCGGGTCCGGCCGGCGCGTCCTGGCGCTCGACCTGCGCGGGCGCGGGCGTTCGGCCTGGGACCCCCAGCCCGACCACTATATCGCCCCGGTCTATGCCCAGGACGCCCTGGCCCTGCTGCAGGTCGCCGCCGTGCCCCGCGCGGTGTTCATCGGCACGTCGCTGGGCGGCATCGTCACCCAGGTCGTCGCCGCGCTGAAGCCGGCGGTCCTGGCAGCGGCGCTCCTGAACGACATCGGCCCGGAACTGGACCCCTCGGGACTGGCGCGGATCGTCGGCTTTGCCGGCCGCCAGGGCGATCCCCAGGATTGGGACGAGGCGGTCGCGCAGTTGAAGGCGATCAATTCCGGCCAGTTTCGCAATTTACCGGAGGCAACCTGGGCGCGGTTCGCCCGCGCCGTCTTTATCGAGAAGCCGGGCGGCGGCCTTGCCCCCAATTACGACCCGCATGTTGCCGATGGCTTGCGCGCGGGCGGGCCGCAGCTCGACCTGTGGCCCCTGTTCGATGCGTTGAAAGCCATCCCGACCCTGGTCCTGCGGGGCGCCCTGTCGGATCTGCTGGCGGCCGAGACGGTCCGCCGCATGCATCTGGCCAAGCCCGACCTCATCAGCGTGGAGATCCCCGACCGGGGCCATGCGCCGTTGCTCGACGAGCCGGCGGCGATCGCCGCCATCGACACCCTGCTCGCGGCTGTCGACCGGCCCTGACGGCCGGGACTTCCGGGCGTAACCGCCCGCCGGCATCTGGGGCATACGCCGGCGGGCGGCCGTTACGCGTGGATGACCGCAGGGCAACGTGCCACCCACGTCCGCCGGAACAAGCCCGATGCTCTGGCCTGTCCGATTGGGACGGCGAATATTTGTTCGTCGTCTGTGGTGTTTACGCCGGCACGCTGCCCGCGGATCCAAACCGCGACAGATATTTTCCCGAATGGCGCGAAACCCGCCCCGGGGTCAGTCGGCGGCCCGATCCCGCAGCGCCGTTTCCCGGTCATCCCTGGCGTCACCGGCCCGCAGTTCCAGCCACATGGCGTTCAGCACCGCAAACGTGCAGGCAAGCCCGAGGCCCAGAACCCAACTGAAATACCACATTCCATTTGTCCTTCAGTACAGCGTGTGGTCAGCCGCGATGTGTTCCGCGGTGACCGGCCCGCGCAGGACGGCATAGACCCAGCTTGTATAGGCGATGACCAGCGGCAGGAAGACGACCACCGCACCGAGCATGACGCCAAGGGTCAAGGCGCTGGACGAGCTGTCCCACACGGTCAGGCTGACCGCCGGATGGCTCGACGACGGCAGCAGGAAGGGAAACAGGGCGAGCCCGGCCGTGGCGATGGTCCCCGGTGGCACCAGGGCGGTGAACAGGAAGGCGGCCAGGGCCCGCCCGCGCAACAGGGCGGCCAGCACGGCCCCCAGGACCGCCAGGATCGGCGCGGCCCACAGCGCCGGCATTCGCAGGAAATTGACCAGCCAGCCGCCGGCCACCAGGTCGACGGTCTTGCCCAGGGGGTTGGACGGCCCGCCAGTCACCACCTCGGAACTGATCCGATAGCCGTCGATCCAGGTGACCCAGATCCCGGCCAGGCCGAACAGCAGAATGAAGACCAAGGCGGCGACGGGCAGCACGGCACGGGCCCGGTCGCGGATCGGCCCGACCGTTTTCAAATTCAGCCAGGCGGCACCGTGGAGCACGACCATGGCCAGGCTGACCAGGCCGAACAGCAGGGCAAAGGGGTTCAGCAAGGACCATAGGGAAATGTCCGGCAAGAACCGCAAATTCGGATCGAAATCGAACGGCACGCCCAGGAACAGGTTGCCGAAGGCGACCCCGAAGACCACGGATGGCACCACACCGCCGATGAACAAGGCCCAGTCCCACAGCGTCCGCCAGCGGGGATCGGTCAGCTTGGAGCGGTACTTGAAGCCCACCGGGCGCAGAATGAGACTGGCCAGGACGAGCAGCATGGCCAGGTAGAACCCGGAAAAGGCGGCGGCGTAGACCGCGGGCCAGGCGGCGAAGATCGCCCCGGCGCCAAGGATGAGCCAGACCTGGTTGCCTTCCCAGACCGGCCCCACGGTATTGATCGCGATCCGCCGCTCCATGTCCGTCCGGGCGACGAAAGGCAGCAGCGCGCCGACCCCGAGGTCGAACCCGTCCATCACGGCAAAGCCGATCAGGAGGATGCCCAGCAGCGCCCACCAGATCAGGCGCAGGGTTTCATAATCCAACATGGCCCTACTCCGCCGGCTGAACGATGGGATCGCGCTGGAACGGCGGCGCCACGGGATGTCCGAGGACCGCGTCCGGCCCCATGCGGACATATTTCGTCATCAGATAAAGGTCGGCCACCAGCAAGGCGCTGTAGAACAGCACGAAGCCGGCCAGGCTGGCGATCAGATTGCCGGTGCCGGTGTCCGACACGGCCAGGAAGGTCGGCAGCAGGCCCTCGACCGCCCAGGGCTGGCGGCCATATTCCGCGACGATCCAGCCGAGTTCCGCGGCCAGCCAGGGCAGGGGCAGGGTCGCGACCGCGACCCACAGAAAGCTCCGATAGGCCTCGAGGCGCTGGCGCGACGCCAGCCAGAAGGCGACCGCGAACAACAGGATGAACCAGAAGCCGCAGGCGATCATCAGGCGGAACGCCCAGAACAGCACGGGCACGTCGGGAATCGTCAATTCCGCCGCCGCCGCGATCTCGGCATCGGTGGCATTCTCGATGTCGGGCCGCAGCTTCTTCAGCAGCAGCGCATGCCCGAGATCGCCGGCATTGTCCTCGATGACCTGGCGCAGGTCGGCGCGGCCGCGGTCGGCCCGATAGGCCTCGATCGCCCGGTAGGCGACCAGACCGTTGACGATCCGGTCGCGCGCCTGGGCCAGCAGGTCGTCGATGCCGAGCACCGGCTTGTCCGCGGAACGGGTCGCGATCAAGCCCAGAACCCAGGGCACCTCCACCGCATAGTCGGTGCTGCGCGTCGTCAGATTGGGAATCCCGAACAGGGTCAGGGATGCCGGGGCTGGCTTGGTCTCCCACATCGCCTCGATGGCCGCCAGCTTCATCTTCTGGTTCTCGCCCGAGGTATAGCCGCTCTCGTCGCCGAGCACGACCACCGAGAGCGCCGAGGCAAGACCAAAGCTGGCCGCCACCGTCATGGACCGCTTGGCCAGCGCCTGATGGCGCCCACCGAGCAGGTAGAGTGCGCTGATCGCGAGCACGAAAACCGAGCCGGTGACATAGCCGGCGCTGACCGTGTGGACGAATTTGGCCTGGGCGACTTCGTTAAACAGCAACGCCATGAAATCGGTCAGTTCCATGCGCATGGTGTCGACGTTGAACCGGGCGCCGGTCGGATGCTGCATCCAGCCATTGGCGACCAGGATCCACAGCGCCGAAAGATTGCTGCCCAGGGCCAGCCCCCAGGTCACCGCCAGATGCTTGACCTTGGACAGGCGCGTCCAGCCGAAGAAGAACAGGCCGATCAGGGTCGCCTCGAGAAAGAAGGCCATCAGGCCCTCGATCGCCAGGGGCACGCCGAAAATGTCGCCGACAAAATGCGAGTAATAGGCCCAGTTGGTACCGAACTGGAATTCCATGGTGATGCCGGTCGCCACGCCCATGGCGAAATTGATGCCGAACAGCATGCCCCAGAACTTGACCATGTCCCGCCAGATGGTCCGGCCCGTCATGACATAGACCGTCTCCATGATCCCGAGAAGGATCGACAGGCCGAGGGTCAGGGGGACAAAGAGGAAGTGATAAAGCGCGGTCGCGGCAAATTGCAGACGGGCGAGCTCGACAACATCCATCGCTCATACTCCACTGGGCGCCGGACGGGCGCTGTCGAACAACTGCTTTTCAAGCGTGGCCGGGGTCACCAGGGGCCGGTGCTCGGGCCCGAAAAAGGCGAACCACAGCACCGCCAGAGCAATCAGTTTCAACCCGATGGCCAAAGCGATCTGCCGGCGCAGAGGCGACCGCGTTACCACAGAGGCGGGAAAGACGTGCCACATCCGGTGCAGTATAACCAATGGCCGAAGGCCGTCACCTGTATCCCACATCGCGCGATTGCGCCGCGCCCGATCGACGCCGCACCCGCGCCGGTCGATGGGAAACGAGGCGCCACCGCTCAGCGGCAGGTTTCCCGGGGAATTACTGTATTTCAGGGATCTTGCGGGCGAAAAGCCGGCGCCAACACGCGGAAAGTGCAATGCTGCCCTGACGATTGCGCAGGATCGTAAATCGCGCTCCCGGTGTGATAAACAACTATGAGTAACGCGTCCCTGCCGACGATCCGGACCAAACGCGGATCTCCTGTCAAGCGGCGCCTGCTGATTCATATCGTGGCCTATGTCGCCGCAGCGAGCGCTTGGATCGCCGGCACGGATTTCATCGTCCACCATTTGGCCCTGCCCCCGCGCTGGACCGAAGCGGCCGAAACCGCCAAGGGCATCGGCTTCGTGCTGTTGACGGCCCTGGCCTATTACCTTCTGGCGCTGCGCGCCGAGCGCCGCGAAGCGCATTCGGCCGATCGCCTGTCACAGGTCCTTGGCGGTTCCGTCGACGGCATCTGGTTCGTCGACCGCCATGGTACGACGACCTGGGCGAACGAGGTGATGGGGCGTATTCTGGGCGTCGACGCCGCCGACATGGTCGGCCGGCCCTATAGCGAATTCGTGCCGCTCAAGCATGTCGCGCTGATCAGTGCCCGCTTGCTGGGTACGGCGGCGACGCCCGGCGACGTTGCCGAAATTTCCCTGCTGCGCAGCGACGGTCGCCCTGTCCGGGTGATCGCCAGCGCCCAGCCCCTGGCCGACCAGGAGGGCCAGGTGGTCGGCGCCTTCTCGATCATTACCGACATCACCGACGCCGTCCGCGTGCGCAGCGAGCTGTCCCAGCGCGAACAGGCGATCGATCAGTTGCCGGTCGCCTTCTGCCTCGCCGATGCCACCCGGCCCGACCATCCGCTGGTTTATGTCAACCGGAGCTTCACGGTCCTTACCGGGTACAGTGCCGAAGACTGCCACGGCCGCAATTGCCGGTTCCTGCAGGGCGACGACACGGACCAGCCGGCCGCCCGCGCCATCGCCCGTGCCCTGGCGGACCGGATCCCCGGCACCGCCGTACTGCGCAATTACCGCAAAGACGGAACCTTGTTCCTGAACGAGTTGACGGTGGTGCCCTTGTGCGACGAAGACGGGACCGTCAGCCACTTCGCCGGAATCCAACTGGACATCACCGAACGGATGCGCAATGCCGAGAAACTGGAGCAGCTCGCCTTCACCGATGCCCTGACCCAGTTCCCCAATCGTGCCAGTTTCGAAGCCGCGCTGACCACGAGCCCGCCGCGCCCGGGCTGGGCCGTCGCGATCATCGACGTCGAGCGGCTGCGCGACGTCAACGCCACCCGCGGCCGGCATGTCGGCAACACCGTTCTCCGCCAGATCGGCCAGCGCCTGGCGGTCAACTTGGCCGAGGACGAACTCGTCGCGCGCATCGGCGGCGACCAGTTCGCCCTGTTTCACCGGACGGACAGCGAAACCGCCGCCCCGGCCGCGATCGATGCGGTCATGGCGGCGCTGTCCGAACCCTATGACATCGGCCACGACCACCTGGTGCTCAGTTTCACCATCGGCGCAGCAATCGTCGGGGCCGACACCTCGGGACCGCTGGACGCCCTGCAAAAGGCGGAAGTGGCGCTCTATGCGGCCAAGGCGGACCGGTCACGGCGGCCGCGAATCTATGACCGGAATCTCGGGCAGCGGACCTTGGACGGGATCAGCATCACCGAGCAATTGCGCACGGCACTCGACCATCGCCAGTTCGAATTGTTCTATCAGCCCAAAGTGTCCCTGGTCGACGGCGGCCTGGTCGGGGCCGAAGCGCTGATCCGCTGGAATCATCCCACGCGCGGGCTGCAGTCGCCCGACAGCTTCATCCCTGCAGCCGAGAAAAGCGGGCTGATCATTCCGATCGGCGGCTGGGCCCTGCACGAGGCCGCCCGGCAGATCCGCTGTTGGCGGGAAAGCGGCCTGGTGTCGCCGCGCATCGCGGTCAACATCTCACGCCTGCAGTTCGACGGCGGCGGGGTCAACGAGGCGGTGGCCGAGGCGCTTTCGGCAAATGGCCTGCCACCCAGCGCCCTGGCCCTCGAACTGACCGAAAGCCTGCTGATGGACGTATCGGCAGCGTTCATCGATCAGTTGACGGCGCTCAGGGATCTCGGCTGCACCCTGGCGATCGACGATTTCGGCACCGGCTTTTCCTCCCTCGCCTACCTCCACCGCTTTCCCCTGGCGGAGCTCAAGATCGATCGCAGCTTCGTCAAGGGGCTGCCCCACGACCCCCATTCCCGCAGCATTGTCGGGGTGATCGTCGGACTGGCCCACGCCCTGTCCCTGACGGTGACCGCCGAGGGGGTGGAGCACGCAAACCAGGCGGAATATCTGGCGGCGATCGGCTGCGATGCCGCCCAGGGCTATTACTTCTTCCGTCCCATGCCGGCCGAGCGGTTTGCCGCGTGCCTGTCCACCGGTCTTGCGGTGACTTGACCGGCTAGAGCACTGGTGGATTGAGGGTCATTCCGCCAATCTTCTAGCGTGTTGGAATAACGCGTCTTCAGACGGCGCACCGGGTTCCGCGTCGCGTGACGATGCGCGCCCCGCCGGAGGCGCCGGGGGCCGGCTTACAGGCGGAAATGGCGGCGGGCGATCAGGCAGGCTTCGTCGCCCGGCTGGCAGGTGCGGCAGACCTGCGGCCGCACGGCGTAGATGGAACAGCTTGTGTTCCGGCCGACCCGACCCTCGAGGGCGATGCAACGGTCGCCGTCGCAACGCATGCGCAGCAGGCTCTCGTCGATCATGACGGCGGGAATGGCATCGAGAACCGCCTCGCTTTCCAGGGTAAAGCGCGGCCATTCGGCCGAGTAGGCGCAACAGGCGCCGCACTTCTGGCAATCGAACGGCGCGGCGGCTTCGGCCAGCGCCGTCACCGACTATTTCCGCGCCTTGCGCGCCGCGTAGCGGGCGTCCCGGGCGGCCTTGCGCTGGGCCTCGAGGTCCTGCTCCTGGCGCTCGCGCTCGGCGGCGGCCTCCTGCTCGCGCAGGGCCTGCTCGGCCGCCAGGGCCGCATCCACCACGGCCTGTTCCGCAGCCCGGCGCGCGGCCTCGGCCTCGCGGGCCGCCTGTTCTGCGGCCAGCCTCGCCTCCTCCAACTCCCGCGCGGCCTGGCGCTCGGCCTGACGCGCCTCCCGTGCGGCGACGATGGCCTCCCGCGCCGCCCGGCGCTCTGCCACCGCCGGATCCTCGGCCTTGGCCCGCGCGCGGTTCAGCATGGCCTCGCGGGCCTGCTGGGCCGCTTTCAGCCGATCGCCAAAGCCTTTTTCCTTGAACCCGCCCATCTGTCCTTCTTCACTTTTGGAGTTTCGCCCGCCTTGCGGCGGTGCTGCCGACCGTCAATTCGACGGCATCTGACCAAGCCTGCCTAAAATCGCAATTGCAAAAAATACAACAGTGAAGGGCCAGAACCCGAGGCCTCGGCGTTCGACGGCCCCATCACCATGCAGGCCAGCAATCGAAAGGTTGGCGGAGACGGAGGGATTCGAACCCTCGATAGGGGTTTAAGCCCCTATAACGGTTTAGCAAACCGCCGCCTTCAGCCGCTCGGCCACGTCTCCGGAGAGCGCTTGAATACAGGCAGCCCCGGGACAAGTCAACGCGCCCCGCTATTTGTCCGCAAGGGACGGTGAGTCGACGGTAATAGCCATCATCTGCCAGCGACCGCCCCGTTTGACCAGGCGCAGGTCGAAATAGGTTTCGCCGACATCGAACACCGCCATGGCCACCACCAGGGCGGCGTCGCCATTGAGCGTGTACTGGTCGATGCCGCGATACTCCTTCAGGCTTCCCAGCACCGCCAACTCCGGCATGCCGTCGGCCTGGTTGTGCTGGGCGAACCATTGCTTCAGCTCGTCCGAAGAATAGCGGTCGAATGCCTCGTTCGACCATTTGGCCGTCGCGAGATCCCTGATCATGGGCTCGACTGCCTGGGCCAGTTCGGTCTCGGTGCGGTCCCGGACACTGTAGTAGACCAGCAGGCCGCCGGCCGCGGTGGCCACGACCAGACCGAGGATAATCAGGATTTTGCGGCGACTCATGACAACTCCATCGGCAGTGGCGGGACCGGTGCCTCAGTCTTCGAGGCCCGTGGCGAAGTGGAAGCTTCTGATCGCCAGGCCGCGGGCAAAATAGAAGCGGTGGGCGGCCAGCCGCTGGGTCCCGGAGTCAAGATGCAGTTCCTTGCAGCCGTGGCGCCGGGCCTCGGCGCGCAGCCAGCCCATCAGCCGCGCGCCGTCGCCCTGCCCACGCCGGGCCTCCAGCGTGACCAGGTCGTCAACATAGAGCATCGGCCCGGCAAACAGGGTCTCGAAGATCCGGAAGCCCGCCGCCGCGACCGGCGGACCGTCCGGCACGGCACTGGTCCAGACCAGGCGATAGCCATCCCTGG
>JAJFJE010000204.1 GCA_021774355.1 Alphaproteobacteria bacterium | reverse complement strand
TGCCGTCCGTCGCCTCGGCCTGGCCCTTGTAGCGCCAATGGGCCGCCACCCCCAATTCGGCAATCTCGTGCATCTCGCGGGTGCGGATCTGCATCTCGATCTTCTGGCGTTCCGGGCCGATGACCGTGGTGTGCAGCGAGCGGTAGCCGTTGCGCTTGGGCGTCGAGATATAGTCCTTGAACCGGCCATGGACCATCGGATAGGCGGAATGGATCGCCCCCAAGGCGCGGTAACAATCGGCCAGATCGGGCACCACGACGCGGAATGCCATGATATCCGACAACTGCTCGAACGAGATGTTCTTGGTCTCCATCTTGCGCCAGATGGAATAGGGCCGCTTCTCCCGGCCCTGCACGGTGCATTGGATGCCCGAGTCCGCCAGGGTCCGGCGCAGTTGCTCGGAGATCTTGGGGATCAGGGTGCCGCCCTGGGCGCGCAGGAATTCAAGACGGGCCAGGATCGATTCGCGCGCGTCCGGATTGACCTGGGCAAAGGCCAGTTCCTCCAGTTCCTCCTTCATCTCCTGCATGCCGATCCGTTCGGCCAGCGGCGCATAGATCTCCATGGTTTCCATGGCGATGCGCCGGCGCTTCTCGGGATCCTTGATGAAGCTGAGGGTGCGCATGTTGTGCAGCCGGTCGGCCAGCTTGACCAGCAACACCCGGATGTCGTTCGACATCGCGATCAATAATTTGCGAAAATTTTCCGCCTGCCGTGCCGATTCCGAGGCTGGCCGCTCCAGCTGGGACAGCTTGGTGACGCCTTCGACCATCTGGGCGATCTTGGGGCCGAACAGCTTCTCGATCTCGTCATAGGTGGCGAGGGTATCCTCGAGAGTGTCGTGCAGAAGCGCGGTGACGATGGTGTCGCCGTCGAGCTTCATCTCGGTGAGGATGCCCGCCACTTCGAGCGGATGGGAGAAATAGGGATCGCCAGAAGCGCGCTTCTGGCTGCCATGGGCCTTCATGGAGAAGACATAGGCCTTGTTCAGCAGGCCTTCATCGGCGTGGCCATCATAGGCGCGGACGCGCTCGACCAATTCGTACTGGCGGATCATGGCTGGCGACACGCCGCGTTGTTGCAGCCAAAGACGAAGAAGGCGGCCGTCACATCAAGACGGCCGCCTTGGAATCGGGGGAGGCGCTTAGTCCTCGTCGGCACCGTCTCCGTCATCTCCACCGCCCAACATGGCGTCGAGTTCCGCCGCCAGATCATTCATGGTGTCGACATATTGTTCGGACGGGACGCCCTCCATGGCCGTGTCATGTCCCGCCATCAGGCGGGGCATGTCGTCGTCGATGGGCTCGTCCCGCTCGACATGATGCTGCATGGTCGAGATCAGGCTGTCCTCGAGGGTCTTGGCCAGAATGGTTTCGTCGGCGATCTCGCGCAGCGCGACCACCGGATTCTTGTCGTTGTCGCGGTCCAGGGTCAGCGGCGCGCCGGCGGAAATGCCGCGCGCGCGGTGAGCCGCCAACAGGACCAGTTCGAACCTGTTGGGAACCCTCAACACGCAATCTTCGACGGTGACGCGCGCCATCGCTGTTCACTCCATGGCTAAGGACGAACGCAGAACATAGGGATTAGGGATCGTCAAAGCAACAACAGCCGGCAAAATTGTCGCCAACCGTGGTCCGACCCTAGTCGTCCCGCGCCTCGGCACAGCGGATGCGCTCGAAGGCGCCCAGGCAGTCATAGAGCGTCTTGCCCAGGACCCGCACCTCGAAACTGGAAAAGACCAGATAGCTGCGATAGCTGCCGGCGCTCAAAACATCCAGCGCCGCCAGCGCGGCGAACGCCTTGGCGTCGCCCTCCTTCAACGACTTCATCGCCTTGTCCGATGCCGCCGCGCGCAAGCGGCGCTCGAAATCGCCGGGGCCGGGATTGGTCGCAATGGCCGCACCCAGCAGGGCGACGAGCAGAAGCAGTCCGATCCAGCGCATGGCAACGCCTCCGTCGTTAGGCGAAGCGGTTGGATTTCGGGAAGCCCTTGGGCGCCAGCCGCCCGGCACCGGCCCGCGGGCCTTGCCATTCGGTCAGGGCGGTCTCGGACCGGACACCGCTCCCGTAGGGCCAGGACAGGCCCCGGGCCCGGTCGAACGTCACCGCGTCCGCCAGCCCGCCATCCTTGTATTTCTGCAAGGTGACGCCTCGCCCCCGGCTCATCTCGGCGACCTCGGACAGGGGAAACACCAGCAGCTTCCGATTGTCGCCCACCACCGCGACGCTGTCCCCGGATACTGGCCGGCAGACACAGGCCTCGGCCCCGGGGCCGGGGGTCATCACCTGGCGGCCGGCCCGGGTCTGGGCGACGACGTCGTCCTCGGCCACGACAAAGCCTTTGCCGTCGCTTGCGGCGAGCAGCAGCTTGCCGCCGGGACGGTGAACGAACAGGGCGACAATGTCCTGGTCATTTCCCAGGTCGACGATCAGGCGGACCGGTTCGCCGTGACCCCGGCCGCCGGGCAGGCGGTCGCAGCCGATGGTGTAGAAGCGGCCATTGGTGGCGAACACCAGCAGGCGATCGGTGGTTTCGGCCTTGACCAGGAAGCGGCCGTGATCGCCTTCCTTGAATTTCAGGTCGGCGTCGCTGTCGACATGGCCCTTCAAGGCACGGATCCAGCCCTTGGCCGAGCAGACGACGGTCACCGGTTCCTTTTCGATGAACGCCGTGGACGACAGATCGATCGCCTCCGGCGCCGTACCGAAGGCGGTACGGCGCCGGCCCAGCGCCGTGCCGGGGCCGAATTCCTTGGCGATCTCGCGCAGGCCGCCGGCGACCAGGCGCCTTTGGCGCGCCGGCTCGGCGACCAGGCGCTCCAACTCCCCCTGCTCCGCGACCAGGCCGTCATGCTCCTTGCGGATCTCGAACTCTTCCAGCCGGCGCAAGGCGCGCAGACGCATGTTGAGAATCGCCTCGGCCTGCACATCGTTCAGGGCAAAGGCGGCGATCAGGGCCGGCTTGGGTTCGTCGGTCTCGCGGATGATCCTGATCACCTCGTCGATGTTGAGATAGGCGATCAGATAGCCGCCCAGGATCTCCAGCCGGTGGGCGATCTGGCTCAGGCGGTGCCTGGCCCGGCGTACCGTGACGACGATCC
>JAJFJE010000203.1 GCA_021774355.1 Alphaproteobacteria bacterium | reverse complement strand
TCGGTCAGCGCCCAGACCAGGGCATCGACCCGGTCGCTGGGGCCCTGCGGCCCCAGGGCGGTGAAGCGGCACATCTGTTCCTCGAGCGGACCCAGCCCCGGGACATGGCGCACCCGGCCCTGCTCGTAGAAGGCGGCAATGGGCTCGGCCCGCACCGCCTTGCCCCGGCGGGCCCGGACCGCCCGGTAGGGGGTGTCGGGGGCCAGCGTGCGGACCAGGCTTTCCACCAGGTCGCCGCCCTGGTTCACTTCGGCCACCAGGCGGTCGGCCTGGAAGCGGGCCATGGCGTCCAGGGCCCTGCGCGCCCAGCCGGTGGGCGGCAGCCGGCCGCTGACGTCGGCCAGCACGATGGCGACGCCATCGGCCGCCAGGCCAGCGACCACGATGCCGGTTTCGGCGCCCTCGCCGTCCGCGGCGGCACCGATCGCGGGGTCGACCCCGACCACCACCCGGACCAGGTCGGGCGGCGCGGCCAGGCGGCAGCCCTCGACCAGGTCGCGGGGCCACAGGGCGCCGGGCACATCGTCGATCAGTTCGGCATGGAGTTCCTGCCGGCCCAGCCGCGTGCCCTGGTATTTGCGCACCATCTCGGCCAGGAAGCCGGGCGCGAGATTGGCCCAGTTGTCAAAGGTTGCGCCCCGCGTCACCACCACTTTGGGATCGCCCAGCAGGCCCTGGATCAAGGCGCCCGGACGGGGCGTGGTGGTCGCCAGGAAGCGCGGCCGCCCGCCCAGGCGCAGCCCCAGCCGCAACTGGTCCCAGGCGTCGGCATGGCGCCATTTGCATAATTCGTCGGCCCAGGCGAGATCGTGCTGAGGGCCGCGCAACTGGCCCGGCCGTTCGGCCGAGAAGGTCGTCGCAATCGCCCCGTTGGGCCAGGTCAGGCGCCGCTTCGACGGCTCCCACAGCGGCCGGCACCAGGGTGGCGCAATCGCCAGCAGCCCGGCCTCGCCTTCGACCATGACGCCCCGGGCATCGGCCGCGGTCGCCCCCACCAGGGCAATGTGGCGGGCCCGCCCGGCCTCGACCTCGGCCCGCACCCATTCGGCCCCGGCCCGGGTCTTGCCAAAGCCGCGCCCGGCCAGGACCAGCCAGCCGCTCCAGTCGCCGGGCGGCGGCAATTGCTCCGGCCGGGCCCAGAAGTCCCAGGCAAAGGACAGGCTCTCGGCCTCACTCGGGGTCAGGCCGGCGAGGAAGCGGCTGCGGGTCGCTGCCGAGAGCGAGGCGAGCCAGGCGGCTTTCCAGACGTTCGCGGATGGTCGCCCGGTCGCCGTCATCCCTGTCCCCGTCTGCCCGGTCGAGACCGAAGGCCTGGCGCTCCATGCGGATCAGCTTCTCGGCCGTGACCCCCAGGGCCCGCACCAGGCCGGCCACCGTCTCGGCCGGGCCGGCCAAAGCGGGCGGGTGCGGCACCGTACCCATTTCGGGCTCATCTCGGACCGGCCCATCCAATTGTTCGCGCAGCGCGCCCTGGACCTGGACCAGGGTCCGACGCAGATCGGCCAGCAGGCGGCGATGCTCGCGGGCGACCGTCAGCCCCCGCTCGGCGGCCAGCCGCAACCCGTCCGCATCGGGCTGGCGCGACCAGCCCTCGGCCTTGGCTTTGGCGCGCAGTGCCGATGGAGCGATGTCGTAGGCCGCGGCCAGTTCCGCCAGGCAGAGCTGGCCGAGGCGGTAGTCGCGTTCCACCGCGGCCCAGTCACGTGCATCGGCAGCGGCACGGCGCATTGGACCGCTCCCCGGGGGCAAAGCTTCAATCTGTCGAGAATGAACCCATAATGTGCACAACTTGCACAAAGGTCAAGCAAAATCGACGGCCGGGCGAAGATTGTCCGGGGCGCCGCCGGTCAGGCGTCTTCCCGTTCGATCCAGGGGATCTGGGTGACGGCAATGCCTTCCTCGTCCAGGGCCTTGGCCTCGTCCGCGGTGGCCTCGCCATAGATCGGCCGGGAGCCGACCTCGCCATGGTGGATTTTGCGCGCCTCTTCGGCGAAATCCGGGCCGACATACTGGGCGTTGTCTTCGACCGTGCGGCGCAGCGCCTTGAGCACGGCGCGCATCTCGCCCCGGGCCTCGGCCGCCTTGACCGCCTTGTCCCGGGACACCCCCGAGGCGATGTTGGGTGCCTGGGGCCCGCGGGTCACCTCGACGCCGCCGCATTCCGGGCAATGCACCCGGCGGGACGCGCTCTGCCGCGCGAAGGCGGCACTATCCCTGAACCAGCCTTCAAAGACATGGCCGGCCGCGCAGGTGAGGTCGTAGACGATCATCATCTTGAAATGGGGGATGGCCGGGGCTTTGTCCAGTGGAACCGCTCACGGCCCAGTGAAGGGCCGGTCGTGGCGCAGCGCCGGGATCCGGCCGCGCATCTCTGCCACCTGGGCGAGATCGAGGTCGGCGACCACCACCCCGGGCGTCGCGCCGGCGTCGGCCAGCACCTCGCCCCAGGGGGCGACGATCAGCGAATGGCCGAAGGTTTCGCGCCCGTCCTCGTGCCGGCCGGTCTGGGCCGGGGCGATCACGAAGCTGCCGGTTTCGATGGCCCGGGCGCGCAGCAGGACATGCCAATGGGCCTGGCCGGTGATGCGCGTGAAGGCCGCGGGCACGCTGATGATCCCGGCCCCGGCCTGGGCCAGCGCCCGGTAGAGATAGGCAAAGCGCAGGTCGTAGCAGATCGACAGGCCGAGCCGAGCCGCCCCCATCTCGGCCACCACCGCCGCCGTGCCCGGACCGTAGTTGCGGCTTTCCCGGGCGGTTTCGCCATTGGGCAGGTCGACGTCGAACATGTGGATCTTGTCATAGCGGGCGGCGACGGTGCCGTCGGGCGCCAGCAGGAAGCTGCGATTGGCCAGCCGGTCGCCCGCCCCGCGCACGGCCAGCGAGCCGACCAGCAGCCAGATCCCCAATTCGGCGGCCAGTGCGCGGAACGCCGCCAGGGCCGCGTCGTCGGCCTCGCCGCGTACCCGTTCGAACAGGCGTTCGCTGCGCCGCTCCATCAGGCCGGTCACTTCGGGGGTCGCGACCAGCGTGGCGCCCTCGGCCGCCGCCTGGCGGATCAGCCGGCTGGCCGCGGCGATATTGGGCCCGACCTCGACGCCCGAAGTCATCTGCACACACGCCGCCCGGAGGACCGTCACGGCGATCAGGCGGACGCCAGCAGCGGATCGAGCCGGCCGGCCCGGTCCAGGGCAAAAAGGTCGTCGCACCCGCCCACATGGGTGTCGCCGATGAAGATCTGCGGCACGGTTTGCCGGCCCTTGGCGCGAACCGTCATCTCGAAGCGCCTGGCCCGGTCCATCGACACGTCGACCTCGGTGAAAGCGACATTTTTCTTGGTCAACAATTGCTTTGCCCGCACGCAATAGGGGCAGAGCATGGTGGTGTAGATGGTGACCTCGGCCATTCCGGCGCTCCGGCGGCGGAACGGGTTGAGGCTGACATGCGTCACACCCGTTCGGCATCACCTGAAAAGGTAGACACCCGGTCGGTAACCTTCAAGGGCTATCGGCCCGCACCACCCGGGCCAGGGTCAGCACCGCCACCGAGCGGGCGCCCGCGGCTTTCAGGGCCCGGGCACAGGCCTCGGCGGTCGCCCCGGTGGTCATGACGTCGTCGATCAGCAGGACATGGGCATCCTTCGCCTGGGCCGGCCGCGCCACGGCGAAGGCACCGGCAACATTGTCCAGGCGTCCGCGGCGCCCCAGGCCACCCTGGGACCGGGTTGCCTTGGTCCGGCGCAGCAGATCGACACAGACCCGGCGGCCGGCCCTCTGCCCGATCGCCCGCGCCAGTTCGGCCGCCTGGTTATAGCGCCGGTGCAGCAGCCGGCGGTCGTGCAGGGGCACCGGGACCACCAGCGTCGCCTGGGCCAGGCCGGCGGCATCGGCGCCGATCATCAGGGTGGCCAGGCCACGGCACAGGTCGAGCCGGTCGCCATGTTTGAACGCGAGGATCAGCCGGCGCATGGTGCCGCCATAGGCGGCTACGGCCCGTGCCCGGTCGAAGGCCGGCGGGCGCGCCAGGCAGCCGGCACAGGTCGCGCCGTCCGGGGCCAGGACGAAGGGATGGCCGCAGCAGGCGCAGCAGGGCTCGCCGAGGAATTGCATGTCGCCCCAACAGGCTGGGCACAGCGCGCCGGGGCGGTCGAGCGGACCGGCACAGCCCAGGCAGCTGGGCGGCAGCACGAAATCCAGGGCGACGCGACACAGCCGCCGGGCCGCCATCATCAGATCCACCCCACAGCCCCCTCGCCGTCGCCGCCCCAGCGTGCCATATCAGGGCGATGAAAGCACCGCCGGCCGCCGATATCGATCCCATGCTGGTCTTCGACCGCCGCCTGGTCGGCCGCCATCGGCAGCGCGCCGCCGCCAGCCTGGACCGCCATGCCTATCTGTTCGAGGCCATGGCCGAGGCGATCGTCGAACGGCTCGGCGACATTGCCCGGCGCTTTCCCCGCAGCCTCGACCTGGGCGCCCACCAGGGCGGGCTGGGTCGCCGTCTGCTGGCCGGCGGCACCACCGATTTCCTGACCTCCTGCGACCTGGCCCCGGGCTTGGTGGCCGCCGCTCCCGGCCTGCGTCTGGCGGCGGACGAGGAATGGCTGCCGTTCAAAGACGGCAGCTTCGACCTGGTCGCCTCGGCCGGCTCGTTGCATTGGGTCAACGACCTGCCCGGCGCGCTGATCCAGATCCGCGACGCCCTGGCGCCCGATGGCCTGTTCGTCGGCGCCCTGCTGGGCGGCGCCACCCTGGCCGGGCTGCGCCAGTCCTTTCTCGAGGCGGAGGGCCGGCTGGAGGGGCGCGCGGGGCTCCATGTCTCGCCCTTCCTCGACCTGCGCGACGCGGCCGGCCTGCTCCAGCGGACCGGCTTCGCCATGCCGGTGGCCGACCTCGAAACGATCACGGTCAGCTATCCCGATGCCCTGACCCTGATGCGCGAACTGCGCGCCATGGGGGAAAGCAACGCCTTGCGCGGGCGCCGGCGGGTTCCCCTGGCACCGGCGACCCTGGCCGCCGTCGCTGCCGATTATGCCGCGCGCTGCCCGGCCCCGGACGGTCGGGTCTATGCCCGGTTCGACGTGGTCACCCTGACCGGCTGGGCACCCGGCCCCGGACAGCCGGTGCCCAAGCGCCCGGGCAGCGCCACGGCCCGGCTGGCCGACGCCCTGGGCACGGTGGAGCGGCCCCTGACATAGTCCTCAGATCCGGTCGCGAATGACCGAGAGGAGCGGCAGGTCGGCCGGCGGCATCGGGTAGTCGCCCAGCCGGTTGGACCGGGCCCAGGCCAGTTCCGCATGTTCCACCGGCCGCGGCACGCCGTCCCACTGGCGGCAGACGAAAACCGGCATCAGCAGGTGGAACTGGGCATAGGGGTGGCTGGCAAAGCTCAGCGGCGCCAGGCAGGGCTCGCGCACGACGATGTCCAGTTCCTCGCCGAGTTCGCGGATCAGGGCCTCCTCGGGGGTCTCCCCCGGCTCGACCTTGCCCCCGGGGAATTCCCACAGCCCGGCCATGGCCCGGCCCTCGGGCCGGCGGGCCAGCAGGATCCGCCGGTCGGGATCGACCAGGACGGCGGCGACCACCAGCACCAGGCGGGTCATCGCGGCGGCCTCAACTGCGGTAGTCGGCGTTGATATCGATGTAGCCGTGAGTCAGGTCGCAGGTCCACACCGTGGCGCTGCCCGTGCCGACACCGACATCGACCTCGATCAGGATTTCGCTGGATTTGAAATGGGCGGTCGCCGCCGCCTCGTCGTGGCGCGGGTGGACGGCGCCCTTCTCGGCGACCAGCCGGCCGCCCATCTTGATCGACAGCTTGTCCCGGTCGGCCTTCTCGCCGGCCTTGCCGACGGCCATGACGATCCGTCCCCAATTGGCGTCGGCCCCGGCAATGGCGGTCTTGACCAGCGGCGAATTGGCGATCGACAGGGCGATACGGCGGGCCGCCGGGGCGGATTGGGCGCCGCTCACCGTGATCTCGACGAATTTCCGGGCGCCCTCGCCATCCTTTACCACCAGTTGGGCCAACGCGATCAGCAGGGCTTCGAAATCCGCCCGGAAGGTCTTCAAATGACTGTCGGTCAGCCGGGTCACCGGCTTGTGGGTGACGCCCTTGCCGGTGGCGAAGGCGAGCAGGGTGTCCGAGGTCGAGGTGTCGCCGTCGACCGTGATGGCGTTGAACGAGCGATCGGCGCCCTTTGCCAGCAGGGCCTGCAGCACGGCCTCGGGAATGGTCGCGTCGGTCGCCACGAAGGCCAGCATGGTCGCCATGTCCGGCGCAATCATGCCCGAGCCCTTGGCGATGCCGACAATGGTGACCGGTTTGCCGTCGATCTCGCTGCGCCGGACCGCCGCCTTGGGGAAGGTATCGGTCGTCATGATCGCCCGCGCCGCCTCGGCCCAGCGGTCGGCCTTCAGGGTGGTGGCGAGGCGCGGCAGGGCAGCCGTCACCTTTTCCGCCGGCAGGACTTCGCCAATCACCCCGGTCGAGGCGAGGAACACCGCATCGGCCTTGCAGCCAACCAGCTTGGCCGCGGCGATCGCCGTGGTCTTGGCCGCCGCCGCACCGGCCTTGCCGGTGAACGCGTTGGCATTGCCGGAATTGACCAGCAGCGCCCGGGCATTGCCCTTGCCCAGGATGCTGCGGCACCAGTCGACCGGCGCCGAGGGGCATTTCGAGCGGGTGAACACGCCGGCGACGCTGGTGCCCTGGGCAAAGCGCATCATCATCAGGTCGGGACGTCCCTTGTAGCGGACGCCGGCCTCGATGGCCCCGAGTTCGATGCCGGCCAGTTCCGGAAGCTCCGGCAAGGCGGCCGGCGCCAGCGGCGAGACAGGATGGGTCTTGGCCCCAGCCATGGGAATCTACTCCTGCGAAAAATCCGGCGACATAACCGCCTAGCGTGCCGGGGCGGGCGCTGGTTCGGCCGGCGGTGCCGGCTCCGGCGCCGCGGGGGCCGGTGCCACCCCGGAGGCCGATGGCGCCGGTGGTCGGGCGCTGCCGTCGGCATTATAGACTTGGATCGGCACGGTCGCCTTGAGCTGGCGCAGCCGGGCGGCGATCAGGTCGTCCAGGACCAGTTCCTGGAGTTCGGGCTTCAGCTCGGCAAAGCTGGGCGCCGGCCGCTTGCGCTGGCCTTCGACCTTGATCAGGTGCCAGCCATATTGGGTTTTTACCGGCCCGACAATCGCGCCCGTCTGGGCGCCGAACGCCGCCGCGGCGAATTCCGGCACCATCTGGTCGCGCGCGAACCAGCCGAGGTCGCCACCGGCATTGCTGCTGTCCTTGGAATATTTGGTCGCGGCCGCGGCAAAATCCCCGCCCTTGTCCAGCTCGGCCTTGACCTGCTTGGCCTTGTCCTCGCTGTCGACCAGGATGTGGCGGGCCTTCACCTCGTCTTCCGGGGGCGGCATGTTCTTGAGGATCTCGGCGTATTTGGCCTGCAGCATGGGCTCCGAGATATCGGTCTGGACGGTCCGGCGCAGATAGACGTCCTCGAGCACCCGGTCCTCGAGATCGTCGAGCCGGCGCCGCACTTCCGAATCCTGGAGGAAGCCCGCCTTGCGCGCGGCATTGGCCACCACGGTGCGTTCCACCACCCGGTCGATCAGATCCGGATAGAGCTTCTCGAAAGACACCTTGCGGTACTGCTCGGGCAGGTTGAGATAGACCATCATAACGTCGGAAAGGTGGATTTCCTTGGCGCCCACCTTGGCAACCGTGGGGTCGGCGGGGCTGATGGCGCCCGACCGGTCCTCGGCGGATGCCGCAGGCACGGCGGCCACCAGGGCCGCATAGAGCAGGCATGCAAGCGGCCAGAGCCGACGGGTAGCGGGGTGGGACATCCCGAACATGGAGGCTCCAAAGCCGTTTTAAGGCGCGGATGATGGAGCTTGGCGCGAAGGTCCGCAAGGCCGGGATTAAAGCCCCCAAGGGCGCGCCGGTATGGGGTGGCCGCGTTGACATGGCTGGGGACCCGTCTTATCTGTCCGGTGAAACTCCGGGCGCCTGGTGGCGCCGGGGTAGCGATTCCTTGCGCGGGGTGCTGCCCGCCGACTGCCCGCGATGAGATAGGTACCCCTATGCTTGGCTTTGGTTCGCTCGCCCAACGGCTGTTTGGCAGTGCCAACGACCGCATTGTCAAAGTGATGAAGCCCCAGGTGACAGCGATCGACGCGCTGGAGCCGCAATACGAGCAATTGTCCGACGAGGCGCTGCGCGGCCACACGGCGGCCTTCAGGGCGCGCCTGGACGCCGGCGAGACCGTGGACGACCTGCTGGTCGAAGCCTTCGCCACGGTCCGCGAAGCGGCCAAGCGGACACTCGGCCAGCGCCACTACAGCGTTCAGCTGGTCGGCGGCATTGTGCTGCACCAGGGCAAGATCGCCGAGATGAAGACCGGCGAAGGCAAGACCCTGGTCGCCACCCTCGCCTGCTATCTCAACGCCCTGACCGGCAAGGGCGTGCACGTCGTCACCGTCAACGACTACCTCGCCGCCCGCGACAGCGGCTGGATGGGCCAAGTCTACCGCTTTCTCGGCCTGACCGTCGGCTGCATCGTCCACGACCTGACGGACGAGGAGCGCCGGGCCGCCTATGCCTGCGATATCACCTATGGCACCAACAACGAGTTCGGCTTCGACTATCTGCGCGACAACATGAAGTACCGGCTGGATCAGATGGTCCAGCGGCCGTTCCACTACGCCATTGTCGACGAGGTCGACTCGATCCTGATCGACGAGGCGCGCACGCCGCTGATTATTTCCGGCCCGACCGAGGATAATTCCGACCTCTACCGCCGGGTCGACCTGCTGATCCCCAAGCTGGCGCCCGAGGACTATGATGTCGACGAAAAGCAGCGCTCGGCATCGCTGACCGAAGAGGGCCAGGAGAAGATCGAGGAGCTGGTGCGCGAGGCCGGGCTGCTCAAGGGTGTCAATCTCTACGACATCGAGAACGTGCCGGTGGTCCACCACGTGCAGCAGGCCCTGCGCGCCCATGTCCTGTTCCAGCGCGACCGCGACTATATCGTCAAGGACGACAAAGTCGTCATCATCGACGAATTCACCGGCCGGATGATGTCCGGGCGGCGCTACTCCGATGGCCTGCACCAGGCCCTGGAGGCCAAGGAAAAGGTCGAGGTCCAGAACGAGAACCAGACACTCGCCTCGATCACCTTCCAGAACTCTTTCCGGCTGTTCCCCAAGCTCGGCGGCATGACCGGCACGGCGGCCACCGAGGCCTCGGAATTCGCCGAGATCTACAAGCTTGAAGTGGTCGAGATCCCGCCCAACGTCACGGTCAAGCGCCTGGACCAGGACGACGAGGTCTATCTCAACGAAACCGACAAGTTCAACGCCATCGTCGAACTGATCCAGGAATGCCGCGCGCGCCAGCAGCCGGTCCTGGTGGGCACCGTATCGATCGAGAAATCCGAGCGCCTGTCCGAGGTCCTGACCAAGCGCAAGGTCCCGCACCGGGTCCTGAACGCCCGCTTCCACGAGCAGGAAGCCCACATCGTGGCCCAGGCCGGCCGGCCCGGCGCCGTGACCATCGCCACCAACATGGCCGGCCGCGGCACCGACATCCAGTTGGGCGGCAATTTCGAGATGCGCCTGGCCGACGAGCTGGCCAACATCCCCGAAGGCCCCGAACGCGACCGCCGCCTGGCCGATATCCGGGCCGAGATCGAGCGCGACAAGACCGCCGTCAAGGACGCCGGCGGCCTGTTCATCATCGGCACCGAGCGGCACGAAAGCCGGCGCATCGACAACCAGTTGCGCGGCCGCGCCGGCCGCCAGGGCGATCCGGGCGCCTCGCGCTTCTTCCTCAGCCTGGAAGACGACCTGATGCGCATCTTCGGCTCGGACAACCTGTCGCGCATGCTGCAGCGCCTGGGCCTCAAGGAAGGCGAGGCGATCGTCCACCCCTGGGTCAACAAGGCCCTGGAAAAGGCCCAGCAGAAAGTCGAAGCGCGTAACTTCGAGATGCGCAAGAACGTGCTCAAATATGACGACGTCATGAACGAGCAGCGCAAATCGATCTACAGCCAGCGGATCGACTTCATGCGCACCGCCGACCTGTCCGAGGTCATTGTGGGCATGCGCGAACACTCGGTGAGCGAGCTGGTGCGCCGGCACATCCCGGCCAATTCCTATGCCGAGGCGTGGGACGCACCCGGTCTCGGAGTCGAGATCGAGCGGATCTTCGCCCAGCAGCTGCCGGTGGTCGAATGGGCGGCCGAGGAAGGCATCGCCGAGGAAGAAATCAAAATCCGCCTGCTCGAGACGACCAACCGCATGATGGCGGAAAAGGCGGTGCGCTTCGGCCCGGACGTCATGCGCATGATCGAAAAGAGCGTGCTGCTGCAGGTCCTCGACCAGTGCTGGAAGGAACATCTGCTCACCCTCGACTACCTGCGCCAGTCGATCGTCCTGCGCGCCTATGGCCAGCGCGACCCCTTGCGCGAATACCAGCAGGAGGCCTTCACCCTGTACGAGGCGATGCTCGACCGCATCAACGAGGACGTGACCCGCCTGCTGGCCCATGTCGAGGTGCGTGTCGAGCAACCGCCCGAACGGCAGTTTGCCCTGCCCGAGCCCAGGGGGTTGCAGGCGATCCACAGCGACCCGCAGACCGGCGAGAACGAGATCGCCGAGCCTGCCGGCGGCGGGCTGGGGACACGCGGCGGCGGCGGCCCGATCGCCGGCGACCCCGGCACCTGGGGCAAGACCCAGCGCAATGCCCTGTGTCCCTGCGGCTCGGGGAAGAAGTTCAAGCACTGCCACGGCGCCCTGGTCGGCTGAACTGCCACCCGGATCCCGGACCCCGGCCATGGCGGGGGCCGGGTGGGGGCGGGCCCTTTCGCCAAGACCGGGCCAGGCCCGGCGATCCGTGCCGCCAGGCTCGCCTCGGCCGCCCGGTACGGCCGCCGGCCATGACGCCGCGGACCGGCGGCCCCGGGGGCTGACCGAAAAGAGTTGTTTGTACGGTTCAAGACATCCTGGTTTCCTGGGCCCGGCGGCCACGACACGGGGCCACCCGAGACGACAGGAGGTGCCAATGCCGGCGACCCGCCGCGAGACCGACAGCCTGGGCTCCGTTGAGGTGCCACAAGACCGGCTGTGGGGCGCCCAGACCCAACGCAGCCTCGCGAATTTTCCGATCGGCGACGAACGCATGCCGCAACCGGTTATCCGCGGCCTCGCCCTGGTCAAGCAGGCCGCCGCCCGGGTCAATGGCCGGCTCGGCCTGCTGGACTTGCAGGTGGCGGCGGCGATCGAGCAGGCCGCGGCGGAAGTGGCGGCCGGCGACCATCCCGGAGAATTTCCGCTGGTGGTGTGGCAGACCGGCTCGGGCACCCAGAGCAACATGAATGTCAACGAGGTGGTGGCCAACCGGGCCGCCGAG
>JAJFJE010000202.1 GCA_021774355.1 Alphaproteobacteria bacterium | reverse complement strand
CCACCGCCGGTGCCGCCGGTGGCGGGCCTGACCGTCGCGGTGGTCGGTGCCCATCTGTCGGGCCAGCCGCTGAATGCCCAGCTCACCGGGGCGGGCGGCCGGCTGGTCGAGACCGCGCGTACCGCCGCCGACTACCGGCTCTATGCCCTGGCCGGGACCAGCCCGGCCAAGCCCGGCCTGGTGCGGTCGCCGGGCTTTGCCGGGCCGGGCCTGGAGGTCGAGCTGTGGTGCCTTGCTCCGGCCGCCTTCGGCGCCTTCGTGGCGGCGGTTCCGGCGCCCATGACGATCGGCAAGATCACCCTGGCCGATGGCCGCCAGGTGTCGGGCTTCCTGTGCGAGCCGGCAGCCCTGGCCGGGGCGGCGGAAATCACCGGTTTCGGCGGCTGGCGGGCCTATCTGGCGCAGTAGGAATGCCACTATAGGTAACAGGAATGTCGCAAATTTCATATTTAATGGTTTTCACGGGACGGGCCTTCGCTTAAGACGTTGGCGTCCCGATGGCGATGCGTTCCGCGCCTGATATGTGGTGGAAGGAGCGTCATGGCGGTACCGCCCCGATCGGCAGATGGCGCCGCCGAAACGAAGCGTTTCGCCGGCCTGACCTTCGACCGCTATCGCTTGCTGGCCGGCGACAGCACCCTGTCGCCAACCGAGAAGATCGGCTGCCCCGATAGTTTCCGTATCGGGTTCACCGGCGCTATTCTGGCCGACGTCACCGCCAAATTGCCGGCCCTGGCCGGGACCGGGCGGGCGGTTCTCGATATCGGGATCGGGTGCGCCGAACTGGCCCATGGCCTGCTCGACCTGTGCCGCGACCGGGGGCATCACCTGACCGGGGTCGACAGCCCCGAAATGCTTGCCCTGCTGCCGGACCGGCCCGGCTTCGAAAAATGCCCCGGCCGCTTTCCCGACGTCGCAGACGACCTCGCCCGGAATGTCCCCGGAGGATTCGATGCGATCATCGTCTATAGTGTGCTGCAGGTCGTCTTTGTCGACCAGAATCCGGTTCACTTCGTCGATCGGGCGCTGGCGCTGCTGGCGCCGGGCGGCCGCCTGCTGGTGGGCGATGTTCCCAACGTCTCGAAGCTGCGCCGCTTTCTCGCCTCGGCGGCCGGCGCGGCCTATCACCGCGACTACATGCGTACCAGCGAGATGCCGGAGGTTCCGGCCTTTGCCGCGCCCGATGCGCGGCTCGACGACGGCGTGCTGTTCGGCCTGATGCAACGGGCGCGCAACGCCGGCTTCGAGGCCTATCTGGTGCCCCAGCCCGATGGCTTGCCCCTGGCCAACCGACGCGAAGACCTGCTGTTCCAGCGGCCTTGAGGGCGAGCCGTGCGCCGTCTCGAAATGATGCCCTACAGGCCCCAGGATGCCGCGCTGTGGAATGCGTTCGTGGCGGCCAGCCGCAACGGCACCTTCCTGTTCGACCGGCGCTATATGGACTACCACGCCGATCGCTTCACCGACGCCTCGCTGCTGGTGATGGACGGCCAGCGTCCGGTTGCGGCGATCCCGGCCAATCGCGACGGCGATCGCCTGGCCAGCCATGACGGCCTCACTTATGGCGGCGTGGTGATCGGCGATGCCATGGCCGCCGGGCAGATGCTCGAGCTGTTCGCCGCCCTGTGCGACTACTGGCGGCGGGGCGGCGTGCACCGGATCCGTTACAAGCCGGTGCCATGGATCTATCACCGGGTGCCGAGCGAGGAGGACCGCTATGCCCTGTTCCGGCATGGCGCGGTGCTGGTCCGCTGCGATCTCCTGACGGTGGTGCCGCCGGCCGGGGCGCCGGCCCTGGCGAAAGGGCGCGCCCATGTTCTCAAAAAGCTGGCGCGTTCCCAGGCGGTGACCGTGACACCGTCCGGCGACTGGGCGGCGATGTGGACGATCCTGACCCGGCGGCTGGACGAACGCTACCGCGTCCGGCCGACCCACAGCCTTGCCGAAATGACCCTGCTGGCCGGCCGCTTTCCCGATGCCATCCGCCTGCTCCTGGGGTGGCTCGGGGGCGAGGCCGTGGCCGGCGCGGTGCTTTATGAGACACCCCTTGTGGTTCATGTGCAGTACATGGCGGCAAACGATGCCGGTCGGGCGGCGGGCGCGCTGGATGCCGTCATCGACCGGGCCGCCCGGGCCGCTGCCGGCGCCGGCAAATGGTTCGATTTCGGGATATCGACCGAACGGGACGGTCACGTTCTCAATGGTGGCCTGGCGGCCTACAAGGAAAGCTTCGGCGGCCGCGGCATCGTCCATGAAATCTACGACCTGACGGTCGGTTGAGCGGGAGGGGGCGACATGGCATCGGTACATGACTGCACGCTGCATCGGATCCGCCATGTCCACGACGAGCGCGGTTCCCTGGTGGTGATCGAAGCGGGCAGGGACGTTCCGTTCGAGATCAAGCGCGTCTACTACATCTTCGATGTGCCGACCCACAGCAGCCGCGCCGGCCACGCCCATCGGGCCCTGTGCCAGCTCTATATCGCCATTTCCGGATCGTTCGACGTCGTTCTCGACGACGGCCGGGAGCGCCGGCGGGTCACCCTGAACCATCCCGACGAGGGGCTCCTGCTGGGGCCCGGGATCTGGCGCGAGATCGTGAATTTTTCCGGTGGCGCCGTGGTGCTGGTCCTAGCCTCGGCATATTACGCCGAAGCGGATTATATCCGCAGCCACGATGCCTTTCTCGCGGCGGTCGCCGCAGGCGCGTTCCCGTGACCGTCCCGTTCCTCGACCTGGGCGCCGGCCTGGCCGAGCTGCGTCCGGCCATCGACGCCGCCTATGCGCGGGTCATGGCGTCGGGCCGCTGGATTCTCGGTCCCGAGGTCGAAGCCTTTGAAGCCGCCTTCGCCGCCTATTGCGGGGTCGCTCATGTGGTGGGGGTCGGCAGCGGCCTCGACGCCCTGGTGATCGCCCTCGAAGTTGCCGGGATCGGCCCCGGGGACGAGGTCATCGTACCGGCCCATACCTTCATAGCGACCTGGCTGGCGGTGACCGCGGTGGGCGCCGCGCCGGTCCCGGCCGAGCCGGCGCCCGGGGGCTTCCATGTCGATGCCGAGACCATCGCCGCATGCCTCGGTCCACGGACCCGCGCGATCCTGCCGGTGCATCTCTATGGCGACGCGGTCGACATGACGCCGCTCCTGGGGCTCGCCGCGCAGCATGGCCTGGTGGTCATCGAGGATGCGGCCCAGGCGCACGGCGCCCGTTATCGCGGCCGGGCCCTGGGCGGCCTTGGCCGGCTGGGCGCCTTCAGCTTCTATCCGGGCAAGAATCTGGGGGCTTTCGGCGACGCCGGCGCCCTGGTCACCGATGACGAGCAACTCTGCCAGGCGGCGCGGCGGCGGCGCAATTATGGCTCCCTGGCCCGTTGCCAGCATGACATGATCGGCCGCAACAGCCGGCTCGATCCGTTGCAGGCGGCCTTTCTCGGGGCCAAGCTCCCCCGCCTCGACGCCTGGAACGGCCGGCGCCGGGCGATTGCCGCGCGGTACGACGAGGCCTTCGCCGGCCTGGATACCGTGGTGCCGCCGCCGCGCGCCGCCCACAGCGAGCCGGTCTGGCATCTCTATGTCGTCCGCTGCCGGCAGCGCGACGCCTTGCAGGCCCATCTCGCGGCGCTGGGCATCGAAACCCTGGTGCACTACCCCCGGCCGGTCTACCGCTATCCGCCTTACGAAGGCTCGGGCCCGGCCCGGGGCAGCCCGGCCGACCGGCTGACCGCGGCGATCCTGAGCCTGCCCATCGGTCCCCATCTGACCGACGATCAGGTCGCCCGGGTGATCGACGGCGTGTCCAGCTTCAGGCCCTGGGGCGCGCCGGCCTACCGCGCCGACAGCTCGTCGAGCGCCAGAGCCAGGGCCGCCACGTCCAGGCGGTAACGCTCCCGCCGCCCGGCGGGGGAGCCGTCGACCGCCGCATAGTGCTGGCCCAACTGCAAGGCGAGGCCCGCGAAATAGGGATATTGCAGGTCCCCCGGGCAGGTTTCGACGACACGGGTCCCGGGGGGGCAGAACAACAGATTGGCGAAGCCGGCGCCGCTGGTTCCGACGACCATGGCGGCCGCGCCGAACAGTTCGACCTGGGCGTGGTGGGGCAGGGCTTCGGGCCGGATGATCTGGAA
>JAJFJE010000201.1 GCA_021774355.1 Alphaproteobacteria bacterium | reverse complement strand
GAAAAGCTGCTCCACGAAAAGCATGTCGCCGGGCGCGCCGCCTGGAGCCGGCTGTTCGACGAGACCTTTGCCGGCCTGCGCTTCACCATCGACGGCCGGGCGCTGACCAGCGCCGAGGCCCTGCACCTGCTGTCCGACCCGGACGCCACCATCCGCGAACGGGCCGCCGCCGCCCTGTCGGAGGTGTTCACCCGCAACCTGCGCCTGTTCGCCCTGATCACCAATACCCTCGCCAAGGACAAGGAGATCGAGGACCGCTGGCGGCACTACGAGACCGCGGCGGCCCAGCGCCATTTGTGGAACCAGGTCGAAGGGCCGGTGGTCGATGCCCTGGTCGCTGCGGTCAAGAGCGCCTATCCCCGGCTGGCCCACCGCTACTATGCCCTGAAGGCCAAGTGGCTGGGCCACAAGACGCTGAATTTCTGGGACCGGAACGCCCCCCTGCCGGGCGATACCGACCGCGTCATCCCGTGGGACGAGGCGCAGTCCACGGTGCTCGAGGCCTATGGCGCCTTCTCGCCCGACCTCGCGGCGATCGGCCAGCGTTTCTTCGACAATGCCTGGATCGACGCGCCGGTGCGCCCGGGCAAGTCGCCGGGGGCCTTCGCCCATCCCACGGTGCCCAGCGCACACCCCTATCTGCTGGTCAATTACCAGGGCAAGACCCGGGACGTCATGACCCTGGCCCACGAGCTGGGCCACGGGGTGCACCAGGTGCTGGCGGCCGACCAGGGGCCGCTGATGGCCGACACCCCCCTGACCCTCGCCGAGACGGCCAGCGTGTTCGGCGAAATGCTGACCTTCCAGGCCCTGCTGCGGCGGGAGAGCGATCCGGCCCGGCGCAAGATCCTGCTCGCCTCGAAGGTCGAGGACATGATCAACACGGTGGTCCGGCAGATCGCCTTCTACGACTTCGAGACCAGGCTGCACAATGAACGGCGCAAGGGCGAACTGACGCCCGAGCGGATCGGCGCGATCTGGCTGGCGGTGCAAAGCGAGTCGCTGGGCCCGGCGATCACCCTCAATCCGGGCTACGAGACCTATTGGTGCTACATCCCGCACTTCATCCATTCGCCCTTCTACGTCTACGCCTACGCATTCGGCGATTGCCTGGTGAACTCGCTCTATGCCGTCTATGAGGGCGCCGAGCCGGGCTTCCAGCAGAAATATTTCGACCTGCTGAAGGCCGGCGGCACGCTGCGCCACAAGGAATTGCTGGCGCCGTTCCGGCTCGACGCATCGGACCCCGCCTTCTGGTCCCGCGGCCTCGGCCTGATCGAGCGCTTCATCGACGAACTCGAAACCATGTAATCGGCAGATGGGCGAGGACCGGGAGGCCAATCGCTTCACCCGCCGCGTCCGCCGCTATGCCAGCGTGACCGGCAGCATGGGTGGCCTCGCCGCCCGCGCCGCCGCCCGCGGCCTGGGTGGCGGCGGCGGTGACGACCGGGCTGCCCTGGCGGCCGACCTGCGGCGCTCCCTGGGCGGGCTGAAGGGGCCTTTGATGAAGGTCGCCCAATTGCTGGCGACCATCCCCGAAGCGGTGCCCGAGGCGTTTGCCCGGGAACTGGCGACCCTGCAATCCCAGGCGCCGGCCATGGGCTGGCCCTTCGTCCGCCGGCGCATGGCGGCCGAACTGGGTCCCGACTGGCAAGGCCGCTTCGCCGAATTCGGGCGCGAGGCGGTTGCCGCCGCGTCGCTCGGCCAGGTCCACAAGGCCCGCGGGCATGACGGCCAGGCCCTGGCGGTCAAGCTGCAATATCCCGACATGGCCTCTGCGGTCGAAGCCGACCTCGGCCAGTTGCGCCTGATCTTCGCCTTGCATCGCCGGCTCGACGGCGCCATCGACACCTCGGACGCCGCCGCGGAGATCGCGGCCCGCCTGCGCGAAGAGTTGGACTATGTCCGCGAGGCCGGCCATATGCGCCTGTACGGCACGCTGCTGGGCGACCGGCCGGATATCGCCGTGCCGGTCCCGGTGGCCGCCCTGTCCACCGGGCGCCTGCTGACCATGAGCTGGCTCGACGGGCGTCCCGTCCTGGCCTTCAAGGACGCCGATGCCGCCACCCGCAATCGCATCGCCCTGTCCCTGTTCCAGGCCTGGTGGCTGCCCTTCGTGCGTGCCGGGGTGATCCATGGCGATCCCCATCTGGGCAATTACGCCGTGCGCCCGGACCATGGCATCAACCTGCTCGACTATGGCTGCGTCCGGATCTTTCCCGAAAGCTTCGTGGCCGGCGTGGTCCAGCTCTACCGGGCGCTCGGCAGCGGCGACGAGGCCATGGCGGTCGATGCCTATGAACGCTGGGGCTTCACCGGCCTGACCCGCGCCCTGGTCGATGCCCTGAACATCTGGGCCCGCTTCATCTACGGGCCGCTGCTCGACGACCGGGAGCGCAGCATCGCCGACGGGGTTGCCCCGGCCGCCTATGGCCGGCGGGAAATGGGCGAAGTGCGTCGCCGGCTCCAGGCCCTGGGGCCGGTCCGGCCGCCGCGCGAATTCGTCTTCATGGACCGGGCGGCCATCGGCCTGGGGGCGGTGTTCCTCCATCTCGGCGCCACGGCCAATTGGCACCGCCTGTTCGAGACGGCACTCGACGGCTTCGACGCCGCCCGCCTGGGGCTGCGGCAACGCCAGGCCTTGGCCGCGGCCGGGGTGGTGCGCCCGGCCGATGTCCCCTGAGGACGACGGCGCCAGCGCCAGATTATTTCCGTTTCAGAAATAGTGTTGCACCTGGAAGTGCCATTGTGTCGCTCGGGGCGAGGGGTCACATTACCCCCAACGGCCCGCTTTTCGGCGCCCAGGTAAAGGAGCACCCCATGATCACGCTGCGTCCGGCCGCCCAGCGCGGCCACCTCGATTTCGGCTGGCTCGACACCCACCACAGCTTTTCTTTTGGCGACTATTTCGATCCCCGGCATATGGGCTTCCGCAGCTTGCGGGTGATCAATGACGACCGCATCGCCGGCGGCGCCGGCTTTCCGATGCATGGCCACCGCGACATGGAAATCCTGACCTATGTGCTCGACGGGGCCATCGGCCACCGCGACAGCCTGGGGTCGGCCGCGGTGGTGCAGGCCGGCGAGGTCCAGGTGATGAGCGCCGGCACCGGCATCCGCCATGCCGAGTTCAACCCCTCCGACGCGGCGCGCACCCGGCTTCTTCAGATCTGGCTGCTGCCCGAACGGACGGGGCTGACGCCGCGCTACGACCAGAAGAGCTTCGGCCCGGCGCTCGACGGTCGCCTCGGCCTGATCGCATCGCCCGATGGCCGCGACGGCAGCCTGGTCATTCACCAGGACGCCGTGATTCTGGCCGCCCGCCTCCAGCCGGGGGAGACCGCCAGCCATGCCCTGGCGCCCGGCAGGGGCGGCTGGGTCCAGGTCGCCAGCGGCGCGGTGACGGTCAACGGCCAGGCCCTGGTCG
>JAJFJE010000021.1 GCA_021774355.1 Alphaproteobacteria bacterium | reverse complement strand
GGCCCACCTGTACCGGGCCCGCGCCCCGCGGGGGCTGCGCCTGGCGCCCGCCGCCGCCGTTTTCTACACGCGCCGCCCGTTCGTCGTACACCACCTGGTGGGGCGGCGGGCCCGCCCCCCGGCGACCCGCCAGGTGGCTCTCGATCTGATCGGCGAGGTGATGAATGTTGACCACCGCCCGGCTGATGCCACCGGCGGCGAGGCGGTCGAGCAGGCGGTCGAGCAGGGCCCGGCCGGCGACCGCGACCAGGGGCTTTGGCGTGTTCTCGGTCAGCGGGCGCATGCGCTCGCCCCGCCCGGCGGCCAGCACCATCGCCGTGGTCAGCCTGGTCGCGGTCATGCCGCCCTCCCGCAGATGCCCTGGCGCAAGTCGTCGCCCGGCAGATACCGGTCGTACCAGGCGGCCAGCGGCGCCACCAGGGGATGGCGCAGGTTGCGTTCGAGATGACCCCAGACCCGGGGCAGGAAATCGAGGTAGCGCGCCTTGCCGTCGCGCCGCCACAAGCGCACGAACACCCCGGCGATACGGCTGTTGCGCTGCGCCCCGAGAATGGCATAGGCGGCCTCGAAAGCGGCCGCGTCGAAGCCGGGATCACGGGCCGCCGCGGCCCGGGCGTAGCGCGCCTTGAGCGCCCTGGCGAGGGCGAGCGGCACGTCGCGCCGGGCATCCTCGAGCAGGGAAACGAGGTCATAGGCGGGCGGCCCCATGGTGGCATCCTGAAAATCGAGCAGGCCGACCCGGCAGAGGCCCGGGCGGTCAGGCAGCCAGAGCAGATTGTCGGCGTGATAGTCGCGCAGCATCAGGGTTGCGGTCTCGCGCGGCAGGGCCTGCCACAGCGCCGCCCAGATCGCTTGAAAGGACGCGGTCGCCGCCTCGTCGAGTTGGAGCCCCAACGCCGGGGCGTGCCAATCGAGGAGCAGCCGCGGGCCTGCGGCGAAAGCTGCCGCGCCATAGGCGGCGGCCGTCCAGTCGCCACGCCGGAACGGCACCGCGGCCGGGGCCGGCCGGCCGCGCAGCGCCGCCAGCAGGTCGACCGCCGCCTCGTAAAGCGCCAGCTCGTCGCCGCCGCCATCGGCGAGCAGCCGGGTATAGCTGTCGTCGCCCAGATCCTCGAGGAGGAGAAAGCCGTTGGCGACGTCCTCGGCCAGGATTTTAGGCGCGGACAGGCCCTGCCCGATCAGGTGGCGATCGACCGCAATGAACGGGCGGACATCCTCCTTCGGCGGCGGCGCATCCATCAGCACGGCGCGGGCACCGTTGCCGGCCGTCAGCCGGTCATAGCGGCGGAACGAGGCATCGCCGGCCAGGGGCCGGCGTTCGGCTGCGCCCCAGCCCGCCGCAGCGACAAAATGCTGCAGGGCGTCGATGCGATCGGTCATGGCGGCAACCCGTCGAGGCGGTGGGACCACGAGCCCTGCGGCCGGAGGGTCGCCATGCGGACACCGTCGGCCAGGGTGAAGCAGATATCCAAGCGGTCCTCCGGCAATGCAGCCCCCAGCCTGTCGGGCCACTCGACCAGCACGAGGCCGGTGTCGAGGGCGTCGTCGAAACCCAGTTCGGCAACGTCGTCGGGATCGTCCAGGCGGTAAAGGTCGAAATGCGCCACGGCCAGGGGACCTGCCTGATAGGTCTGGACCAGAGCGAAGGTCGGGCTCGGCACTTCCTCATCGACCCCCAGGGCCGCCAGGAGCGCACGGGCAAAGCTCGTCTTGCCGGTGCCCAGGTCGCCCGACAGGGCAAGGCAATCCCCGGCGGAAACCGCCGTGGCCAGGTGCCCGGCCAGCGCGGCGGTCGCCGCCAGATCGTCCAAGCGCAGCCGCCTGGCCGGGCCCGGGGCGCCCTTGGGGTTGTGCGAATCCGTGGGCGGCTGCGGCATTCGATCATTTAGCGCAAGCGTGCGACCGGCCGCAACGGCCGCGCTTGAATCCCCCGGCCGGTGCCGCCATGGTGCTGCCCCAGACGCGCGCAAGAGGGACCATGACGACACCCATCGAGACCGATATCGCCATCATCGGCGCCGGCCCGGTCGGGCTGTTCACCGTTTTCGAAGCCGGCATGTTGGGTTTGCGCTGCGTCGTGGTCGACGCCCTCGACGCCCTGGGCGGGCAGTGCATCGCCCTCTATCCGGAAAAGCCGATCTATGACATCCCCGGCCATCCCCGGATCGAGGCGCAGGACCTGATCGCCCGCCTGACCGAGCAGGCCGCGCCCTTCGCGCCCCACTACCTGCTCGACCAGCAGGTGGTCGCCCTGTCGGGCGATGTCGCCGACGGCTTCCGCCTGGTCACCTCCAAGGCGGTGACCATCGCCGCCAGGGCCGTGGTGATCGCCGCCGGCTGCGGCGCCTTCGGGCCGAACCGGCCGCCGCTCGACGGCATCGAGGACTATGAGGGCCGCTCGGTGTTCTACCTGGTCAAGCGGCGCGAGGATTTCCGCGACCGGCAGGTGGTGATCGCCGGGGGCGGCGATTCGGCTGTCGACTGGGCCATTTCGCTGTCCGAAGTCGCCGCCAAGGTGTCCCTGGTCCATCGCCGGCCGAAATTCCGCGCGGCCCCCGATTCCGTTGCCAAGCTCGACCGCCTGGCCGCCGACGGCACCGTCGACCTGGTGGTGCCCTACCAGCTGGCCGGCCTGGAGGGCGCCGCAGGGGTGCTGGGCGGCGTCGTCGTGGCCACCCTGGACGGCACCGCCCGGACCATCCCGGCCGACGTGCTGCTGCCCTTCTACGGCCTGGCAATGACCCTTGGGCCGATCGCCGACTGGGGCCTGGCCCTCGACCACAACCACATCGAAGGGCAAGCGGACGGGCGGACCTCGGTTCCGGGCATCTTCGCGGTCGGCGATATCCTGAGCTATCCGGGAAAGCTGAAGCTGATCCTGACCGGCTTTTCCGAGGCGGCAATGGCGGTCCACGCGATCCATCCCATCGTCTTCCCCGACAAGGCGCTGCATTTCGAACATTCGACCAGCCGGGGCGTCCCAGGGCCCGGGACATGACCCCGGCGACCCTGGCGCTGTACGGCCTGGCGGCACTGGCCGAGATCGGCGGCTGCTTCGCCTTCTGGGCCTGGGCCCGGCTGGGCGCCTCGGCCTGGTGGCTGGTGCCCGGGGGCCTCGCCCTGGCCCTGTTCGCCCTGGCCCTGACGCGCATCGATGCCCCCGCCGCCGGCCGCGCCTTTGCCGCCTATGGCGGCGTCTATATCGCCTGCGCATTGCTGTGGCAGTGGCTGGTCGAAGACTTCCGCCCCGATCGCTGGGACCTCATCGGCTGCGCCCTGTGCCTGGCTGGCGCCGGGGTCATTCTCGGCGGCCCCCGCCCCCTGTGAGGTCCGATGGACACGATGAACCAATGGGTGATCGAGACCATGGCCCAGTTCGGCTATCCGGGGCTGTTTCTCCTGATGGTCGCCGAGAACGTATTTCCGCCGATCCCGTCCGAAGTCATCATCCCCTTCGCCGGCTTTGCTGCCGGCCAGGGGGTGTT
>JAJFJE010000003.1 GCA_021774355.1 Alphaproteobacteria bacterium | reverse complement strand
CGCCGGCGCGGCGAACCGTCGCAGGGGCTTGACCGGGTGCCGGACCGCCAGGTCCCCGGTCAAGCCGCGCTAAACCATACTTTAACCTCATCGGGCGGATCATCGCAGGCATGCGGCGTTGGACCTTATTGTGCCGGCGTGCGGTGCAAACATACCTTGATAGGGCTTGCCTCGCGTGCTCGTATCCCAAGGACGGCATCGGCTCGACAGGGGTCGAGTCCCTCCGTCGGGATCTGACGCCGATGCGCCAAGGTCTTTAGATGTCTCTAGGGCATCGACTCTTCTGTCTGGAGCGTGGTTGTGCAGCGCACAATTCCCATTCTAGGATGAGTTGGGCAGAGGCAGGGATGGAGTGACCATGAACAAGCTCACAGGCGGCGACTCCAAGAACACGCTTTATTGCTCGTTCTGCGGCAAGAGCCAGCACGAGGTCCGCAAGCTGATTGCCGGGCCGACCGTGTTTATCTGCGACGAATGTGTCGAACTGTGCATGGACATCATCCGCGAGGAACACAAGACCAGCCTGGTCAAGACGCGCGATGGCGTGCCCACGCCCCAGGACATTTGCCGGGTACTCGACGACTATGTAATCGGCCAGCTGCATGCCAAGCGGGTGCTCTCGGTCGCGGTTCACAACCACTACAAGCGGCTGAACCACGCGACCAAGAACAACGACGTCGAACTGGCCAAGTCGAACATCCTGCTGGTTGGTCCCACAGGCTGCGGCAAGACCCTGCTGGCCCAGACCCTGGCGCGCATTCTCGACGTGCCCTTCACCATGGCCGACGCCACGACTCTGACCGAGGCCGGCTATGTCGGCGAGGATGTCGAGAACATCATCCTGAAGCTGCTGCAGTCGGCCGACTACAATGTCGAGCGGGCCCAGCGCGGCATCGTCTATATCGACGAGGTCGACAAGATCAGCCGCAAGTCGGACAACCCCTCGATCACCCGCGACGTCTCGGGCGAGGGCGTGCAGCAGGCCCTGCTGAAGATCATGGAAGGGACTGTCGCCAGCGTGCCGCCCCAGGGCGGGCGCAAGCATCCGCAGCAGGAATTCCTGCAGGTTGACACGACCAACATCCTGTTCATCTGCGGCGGCGCCTTCTCCGGGCTGGAGAAGATCATCGCGGGCCGTCTGCAGGGCAAGTCGATCGGCTTCGGCGCGGCCGTCAAGGGGCCGGACGATCGCGGCACCGGCGAGATCCTGCGCGATGTCGAGCCGGAAGACCTGCTGAAATTCGGCCTGATCCCGGAATTCGTCGGTCGCCTGCCGGTCATCGCGACCCTGAACGACCTGACCGAGGATGCCCTGGTCGAGATCCTGTCGGCGCCGAAAAACGCCCTGATGAAGCAGTATCAGCGGCTGTTCGACATGGAAGACGTCAAGCTGACCTTTACCGAGGACAGCTTGCGTGCGGTGGCCCGCCGGGCGATCGCGCGCAAGACGGGCGCCCGCGGCCTGCGCTCGATCATGGAAGCGATCCTGCTCGAGACCATGTTCGAACTGCCGAACCTCCACGGCGTCGAGGAGGTGGTGGTCAATTCCGAGGTGGTCGAGGGCCGCGCCAAGCCGCTCTACAGCTATGCCGAGCGCCGTGAGGACAAGGCGACAAGCGGGGCGTAAGCCCCGCTCTGCGCCCCGGCGCGAACGCCCCCTTGAATGCGGGCGTCGCGGCCCTCATTTCGTTAACATTCGACTGCGTGTGTTTCGCCCGCGCGGTTCGGTGTCAGCGTCCTCCCGGGCGGTGAGCGGGGTGCTGTTCGGGCCCCGCATCGCCGGCCTCAATGGAAAGTGAAATCATGGCAAAAGCCCACGATACGGACCAGGCGACCGTCTACTCGGTCCTTCCCTTGCGCGACATTGTCGTCTTTCCGCACATGATCGTGCCGCTCTTCGTCGGCCGCGAGAAATCGGTGCGGGCGCTGGAAGACGTGATGAAGGACGACAAGCAGATCCTCCTGGTGGCGCAGAAGAATGCCGGCCAGGACAATCCGACCGAAAAGGACATCTACGAGGTCGGCACCGTGGCCTCGGTGCTGCAACTGCTGAAGCTGCCGGACGGTACGGTGAAGGTCCTGGTGGAAGGGGGCAGCCGCGCCCGGATCACCGAATTCGTGGAGAGCGAATCCTTCTTCCAGGCGCGTGCCGAGACGTTTGACGAGGAACTGGGGGAGCAGCGCGAGGTCGACGCCCTGGCCCGCTCGGTGGTCTCGCAGTTCGAGCAATATGTGAAGCTGAACAAGAAGGTTCCGCCGGAGGTCCTGGTCTCGGTCAACCAGATCGACGATCCAGCCAAGCTGGCCGACACCGTGGCCTCCCATCTTGCCCTGAAGGTCAGCGAGAAGCAGGACGTGCTGGAGATCGCCAAAGTGTCCGACCGCCTGGAAAAGGTGTTCGGCCTGATGGAAGGCGAGATCGGCGTGCTGCAGGTCGAAAAGACCATTCGCAGCCGGGTCAAGCGCCAGATGGAGAAGACCCAGCGCGAGTATTATCTGAACGAGCAGATGAAGGCGATCCAGAAGGAGCTGGGCGAGGGCGAAGACGGCCGCGACGAGGTGGCCGAGATGGAAGAACGCATCGCCAAGACCAAGCTCTCGAAGGAAGCCCGGGAAAAGGCCGACAACGAGGTCAAGAAGCTGCGCGGCATGAGCCCCATGTCGGCCGAGGCGACGGTGGTGCGCAACTACCTCGACTGGCTGCTGTCGATTCCGTGGGGCAAGAAGAACAAGATCAAGAAGGATATCGACTCGGCGGAAAAGATCCTCAACGCCGATCACTACGGTCTGGAGAAGGTCAAGGAACGGATCCTGGAATATCTCGCGGTGCAACTGCGTGCGACCAAGATCAAGGGGCCGATCCTGTGCCTGGTCGGGCCTCCCGGCGTCGGCAAGACGTCGCTCGGCAAGTCGATCGCCCGGGCCACCAACCGCAATTTCGTGCGCATGTCCCTGGGCGGGGTGCGCGACGAGGCGGAGATTCGCGGCCACCGGCGGACCTATATCGGCTCCATGCCGGGCAAGGTCATCCAGGCCATGAAGAAAGCCAAGGCGCAGAACCCCCTGTTCCTGCTCGATGAGATCGACAAGATGGGGCAGGACTTCCGGGGCGATCCGTCATCGGCCCTGCTGGAAGTGCTGGACCCGGAGCAGAACAGCACCTTCAACGACCATTACCTGGAGGTCGATTACGACCTGTCTGACGTTATGTTCGTGACCACGGCGAATTCGCTGCGCATGCCCCAGCCTCTGCTGGACCGCATGGAGATCATCCGCATCGCCGGCTATACCGAGGATGAGAAGGTCGAGATTGCCAAGGCCCATCTGATCGACAAGCAGATGGAAGCCCATGGCCTGAAGGTGGGCGAATGGTCCATTGCCGACGAAGCCCTGCGCGACATGATCCGCTATTACACGCGGGAAGCCGGGGTGCGCAATCTTGAGCGGGAGATCGCCAACCTGACCCGCAAGGCGATTCGCGAGATCCTGCAGAAGAAGGTCAAATCGGTCGAAGTAACGGCGGAAAACCTCGGAAAATATGCCGGAGTGCGCCGCTTCCGCTTTGGCGAGATCGAAGACAGCGACCTGGTCGGCATCGTGACCGGCCTGGCCTGGACCGAAGTCGGCGGCGATCTGCTGCAGATCGAAGCCGTGGTCCTGCCGGGCAAAGGCAAGATGACCATCACCGGCAAGCTGGGCGACGTGATGCAGGAATCGGTGCAGGCGGCGGCCTCCTATGTCCGCAGCCGGGCCCCCAGCTTCGGCATCCGTCCAAGCCTGTTCGAGAAGAACGACATCCACGTCCACGTGCCGGAAGGGGCGACGCCCAAGGACGGCCCGTCCGCCGGTGTCGCCATGGTCACCTCGATTGTGTCGGTGCTGACCAAGATTCCGGTGCGCCGGGATCTGGCGATGACCGGTGAAATCACCTTGCGTGGCCGGGTATTCCCGATCGGCGGCCTGAAGGAGAAGCTGCTGGCGGCCCTGCGCGGCGGCCTCAAGACGGTGCTGATCCCGCGGGAGAACGAGAAGGACCTGGCGGAGATTCCGGATAACGTCAAGCAAGGCCTGGAGATCATCCCGGTATCGACCCTTGACGAGGTTCTGCAGCACGCCCTGGTCCGGCCGGTGGAGCCGATCGAATGGTCGCCGGAAGGTGAAGTGAAACCGGCCGCGGAGGTCAAGGCCGACGGCGATACGATCATGACCCACTGATCGAAGCGTCGCTTCGAAACGATCCAGCCGCGGTGCCCAGGCCCCGCGGCTGGTGTCGTTTTGGCCCTGCAAATGGCAGAAATCCTGGAGTTTTTGTTTTGACGGGAGGGGGGCTCGCCCGTAGACTGCGGCGCACTCCGGGGTGCCGTCGCGCCCGGATGGTCAACCTCATAGGGGGCGAGAGTGAACAAGAACGACCTGATCGCAGCGGTGGCCGACGAGGCCGAGCTGTCCAAGGCGGATGCGGGGCGCGCCGTCGACGCCGTGTTCGAGGCGATCACCCAGGCGCTGAAGCAGAGCGAAGAAGTTCGTCTGGTCGGCTTCGGAACCTTCGATGTGTCGGAGCGCGCCGCCTCCGAGGGGCGCAACCCGCGTACCGGTGAAAAAATCCAGATTCCGGCGTCCAGGCAGCCGAAATTCCGTCCCGGCAAGGGGCTGAAAGACGCCCTGAATTGAACTTCCGGGCGCGCCGCGCCCGTGACGACGTTTTCGCCGGCCGCATCCACCAGAATGGGGTGCGGCCGGTCGCGCTTCCCCAGGCGCGCGGATTGTGGGCGATTAGCTCAGCGGTAGAGCATCTCGTTTACACCGAGAGGGCCGGGGGTTCGAACCCCTCATCGCCCACCACTTCCAGCCGCAATATCCCGATCGTCCATTGACAGGGCGCGGGCCTGCCTGTTGCCTTGACCCGGCATATGTCGTTCAGGCCGAACACGGCCGGACCGGGCGAGGGGGCGTAATGCGGAAAACCCAGATCATCGTGGTCGGCGGCGGCGCCGGCGGCCTGGAACTGGTCACCAAATTGGGGGCCGCGCTGGGTCGCGACCGATTCGACATTATCCTGGTCGACCGCGAGCGCACCCATATCTGGAAGCCGCTTCTGCACGAGGTCGCCGCGGGTTCGCTCGATGCCAATCTCGACGAACTGGGCTATCGCAGCCACGGCCACCGCTGGGGATATCGCTATTTCGAAGGGACCCTCGAGGCCGTCGACCGGGACAGCCGGGAGGTGATCATCGCCCCGATGCGCGACGAAAAGGGCAACGAGATCATCAGTCGCCATCGCATCCGCTTCGACTATCTGGTGATCGCCATCGGCTCGGTCTCCAATGATTTCCAGACGCCGGGCGCGCGCCAGCACTGCATCTTCCTCGACGACCGCCAGCAGGCCGACCGCTTTCGCGGCCTGCTGCTGAACCAGTGCCTGCGGGTTTCGCGCCGGATCAGCACCGATCCGGGGGGCGACGCCCGGGTCAATGTTGCTATTGTCGGCGGCGGCGCGACCGGCGTCGAACTGGCCGCCGAACTCTATAATGCGGCTGCCGAGCTGCGCCATTACGGCCTCGAGGCGTTCGACGAGAGCCGCCTGGTGGTGACCCTCCTGGAAGCCGGCCCCCGCATCCTGCCGGCCTTGCCGGACAAGCTCGCAGATGCCGCACGGGGCGAGCTGGAGGCTTTGGGGACCAGGGTCAGGCCAGGCCTGGCGGTGACCGAAGTGACCGAGGAGGGGATCCGGACCCGGGCTGGCGAATTCATTCCGGCCGATCTGAAAGTATGGGCGGCCGGGGTCAAAGGCGCGGATGTCCTGCAGCAGATCGGCGGGCTGGAGACCAACCGCAACAATCAACTGGTCGTGCGCCCGACCCTTCAGACCACGCGGGACGACCGCATCTACGCCATCGGCGACTGTGCCGCCTATGTCCCGCCGGGCAGCGAGCGGCCGATTCCGCCGCGGGCGCAGGCCGCCCATCAGATGGCGACGACGGTGTTCCGGAACATCAGGGCCGACCTGGCCGGCCGGCCGCTGCGCACCTTCGTCTATCAGGACCACGGGTCGCTGGTGTCCTTGTCGCGGTTTTCCACCGTGGGCAGCCTGATGGGCAATCTGGTGGGTGGCCGCATGGCGATCGAGGGACGGCTCGCCCGATTCGTCTATGTCTCGCTTTACCGGATGCACCTGATCGCCATTCACGGCTGGCTGAAGGGCCTGGTGCTGATCGCCATCGGGCACGTCAACCAGGTGATCCGGCCCAAACTGAAGCTCCATTGACCGGCGCCTTGCCGAGCGTCGCCAGGACGGCGTGGGGACGCCGGCCGGCGCAAAATCCCGCGCTTATTGCGAAGCGGTCGCCCGGCCGCCGCGACACGCCAGGCCGGCTCGCCATGTCCCGCGGATCGCTTTGCCGCGGACGGTGAGACGGCGGACCCGGGCGCCACAGTCGCGCCAACACGCCGGTTGACACCCTGGTGGCGGGGCTATAAACAGGCCGCCTTCGCGACGCGCGGGTGTAGCTCAGTTGGTTAGAGTGCCGGCCTGTCACGCCGGAGGTCGCGGGTTCGAGCCCCGTCACTCGCGCCATCGCGAAGAGCCGGAAACAAGCCGCCCATCAGTTGTCTGATGGGCGGCTTTTTCATGAATATGATGTTGTCGCGGCGACCATTCGTCTTGATGGATCGCTGCGCCATTCCGGCGCGGATTTACGTCCCGATTAGGCTAGACCGATCACATTCTTTGCCCTAAACCGTCGTTAATACCCCCTGACTGGGAAGCGGCAATTCGTGTGCCTCGCACGGCCCTCTCGCCGCATCCCAATCCTCGCGCCTACGGGATCTCGCATGGACGCGCTGCTGAAAGAGTATTTTCCTATCCTGGTGTTCATTGGGATCGCCGGCGGTCTGTCGATCGTGATGATCCTGGCGTCGCTGGTGGCGGGCCCGCAGAAGCCCGATCCGGAAAAGCTGTCGGCCTATGAGTGCGGCTTCGACCCCTTCGTCGACAGTCGCGGTCGTTTCGACGTCCGGTTCTACCTGGTGTCGATCCTGTTCATCATTTTCGACCTCGAGGTTGCCTTCCTGTTCCCCTGGGCGGTGTCGCTCGGCGACATCGGGGTATTCGGCTTCTGGTCGATGATGATATTCCTGGGCGTGCTCACGGTCGGCTTTGTGTATGAGTGGAAGAAGGGAGCGCTGGAATGGGAGTGATCGTTCCAACCCCGGCCCCCGGCCCCGCGGTTCCGGCCCCGGCCGACCCCTATGCTGCCGGCCTGTCGAACGAACTGGCCGACAAGGGCTTCCTGGTCACCTCGGTCGATGAACTGGTCAACTGGGCGCGCACCGGCTCGCTGTGGTGGATGACCTTCGGCCTTGCCTGCTGCGCCGTCGAGATGATGCATTCCTCCATGCCCCGCTACGACATGGAGCGTTTCGGCGTCGCCCCGCGCGCCTCGCCGCGGCAGTCGGACGTGATGATCGTCGCCGGGACCCTGACCAACAAGATGGCCCCGGCCCTGCGCAAGGTCTACGACCAGATGTCGGAGCCGCGCTGGGTGATTTCCATGGGCAGTTGCGCCAATGGCGGCGGCTACTACCACTATTCCTATGCGGTGGTCCGCGGCTGCGACCGGGTGGTGCCCGTCGACATCTATGTGCCCGGCTGTCCGCCCACGGCGGAAGCGCTGCTTTACGGGATCCTGCAATTGCAGAAAAAGATCCGCCGCACCGCCTCGATCATCGCGCGCTGAGCCATGTCGAATATTCCCTATCCCCGCCCGGACGCCCTGGAAGCCCTGGCCGCCCAGCTCAACGCCAGGGCCGACCTCGGCATCACCGACGTCGTCGTCGCCCATGGCGAGGTGACGGCGCTGGCCACCGCCGGGCAATTGCCGGCGCTTGCCACCTGGCTGCGTGACGAACCCGGCCTGATGTTCAAGGTGCTGGTCGATGTCTGCGGCGTCGACTGGCCGGAACGGCTGCGGCGCTTTGACGTCGTCTATCACTTCCTGTCGGTGCGCCACAATCTGCGCCTGCGCCTCAAGGTCGAGACCGACGAGGAGACGCCGGTGCCGTCCCTGGTTGCGGTCTATCCCACGGCCAACTGGTTCGAACGGGAAGCCTGGGACCTGTACGGTATCTTTTTCTCGGACCATCCCGACCTGCGCCGCATCCTGACCGACTATGGCTTCGAGGGGCATCCCCTGCGCAAGGACTTCCCGCTGACCGGCTATGTCGAACTGCGCTACGACGACGAGCAGAAGCGGGTGGTCTACGAGCCGGTGAAGCTGACCCAGGAGTTCCGCCGCTTCGATTTCCTGTCGCCCTGGGAGGGCGCCAAATACATCCTCCCCGGCGACGAGAAGGCGACGGGAGGCAAGGCATAACGCGATGGCCGAAGTCGATATCAAATCCTACAGCCTGAATTTCGGTCCCCAGCATCCGGCGGCCCATGGCGTGCTGCGCCTGGTGATGGAACTCGACGGCGAGATGGTCGAACGTTGCGACCCCCATATCGGGTTGCTCCACCGCGGCACCGAGAAGCTGATCGAGCACAAGACCTACATGCAGGCGGTGCCTTATTTCGACCGGCTCGACTATGTCGCGCCGATGAACCAGGAGCACGCCTTCTGCCTGGCCGCGGAAAAGCTGCTGGGCTGCGCCGTGCCGCTGCGCGCGCAGTATATCCGGGTGCTGTTCTGCGAGATCGGCCGCATCCTCAACCATCTGATGAACACCCTGGCCCATGGCATGGATGTCGGCGCCCTGACCCCCATCCTGTGGGGTTTCGAGGAGCGCGAGAAGCTGATGGGCTTCTACGAGCGGGTCAGCGGCGCGCGGCTCCATGCCGCCTATTTCCGGGTTGGCGGCGTCCACCAGGATCTGCCGGCCGGCCTGGCCGAGGATATCTGGGCCTGGACCGAGAGCTTCCCCAAGGTCCTGCACGACCTCGAAACCCTGCTGATGGGCAACCGCATCTTCAAGCAGCGCAACGTCGATATCGGCGTGGTCACGGCGGACGAGGCCCTGGCCTGGGGCTTTTCCGGCCCGATGCTGCGCGGCTCGGGCGTGCCCTGGGACCTGCGCAAGGCCCAGCCCTACGAGGTCTATGACCGGCTCGATTTCGATGTCGCGGTCGGCAAGAACGGCGACTGCTACGACCGCTTCGTTCTGCGTTTCCTCGAGATGGACGAATCGGTGCGGCTGATCCGGCAATGCCTGAACGAGATGCCCCAAGGCCCGGTGATGACCGCCGACGGCAAGATCGCGGCGCCGTCCCGGGCCGAGATGAAACGCTCGATGGAAGGCCTGATCCATCACTTCAAGCTCTATACCGAAGGCTTCCACGTCCCCGCCGGGGAGGTCTATGCCGCCGTCGAGGCGCCCAAGGGCGAGTTCGCGGTGTATCTCGTCGCCGACGGCACCAACAAGCCCTATCGCTGCAAGATCCGGGCGCCGGCCTTCGTTCACCTGCAGGCCATGGATTTCATGACCAAGGGACACATGCTGGCCGACGCGCCGGCCATTCTGGGCAGCCAGGACATTGTTTTCGGGGAGGTCGACCGGTGAGCGTCGGAATCCAGCCGGCCGGGCCGTTCGAGCAGCCCGCAAGCTTCGCCTTCACGCCCGCGAACAGGGCCGAGGCCGATAAGATCATTGCCCGTTACCCGGCCGGCAAACAGCAGAGCGCGATCGTCCCGCTGCTCGACATCGCCCAGCGCCAGGCCGATGGCTGGCTGCCCCGGGCAGCCATGGAATATCTGGCCGATCTGCTGGGCATGCCGATCATCCGGGTCTACGAGGTCGCGACCTTCTACACCATGTTCTACCTCAAGCCGGTGGGACGCCATGTGGTACAGGTATGCACGACCACGCCGTGCTGGCTGCGCGGCTCGGACGCCGTGCTCGGCGCCTGCGTCGAGCGCCTGGGCATCACCCCCGGCCATACCACGGCCGACGGCCAGTTCAGCCTGGTCGAGGTCGAATGCCTGGGGGCCTGCGTCAATGCCCCGATGATGCAGGTCAACGACGCTTTCTACGAGGACCTCGACGCCGGCTCGACCCGGGCGGTCCTCGACGCCCTGGCGCGGGGCGAGGCACCGGCGGTCGGACCCCAGAACGGGCGGCAGACCTCGTGCCCGGAAGGCGGACCGACCACCCTGACGACCACCGAGGTGAAATGATGCTGCGCGATCAGGACCGCATCTTCACCAACCTGTATGGCTTCCACGACTGGCGCCTGGCGGCCGCCCGGGCCCGGGGCGATTGGGACGGCACCGCCGCGCTGATGGCCAATGGCCAGGACTGGATCATCGATCAGGTCAAGGCCAGCGGCCTGCGCGGCCGCGGCGGCGCCGGCTTTCCGACCGGCCTGAAATGGTCGTTCATGCCGAAGAAGTCGGATGGCCGGCCCAATTACCTGGTCGTCAATGCCGATGAGTCCGAGCCCGGGACCTGCAAGGACCGTGACATTATGCGTCACGACCCGCAGAAGCTGATCGAGGGCTGCCTGCTGGCCGGTTTCGCGATGCGGGCGGTGGCCGCCTATATCTATATCCGGGGCGAGTTCATCGACGAACGTCGCCGCCTTCAGGCGGCGGTCGACGAGGCCTATGACGCCGGCCTGATCGGCAAGAACGCCGCCGGCTCGGGCTATGATTTCGACGTCTACGTGCATCACGGCGCGGGTGCCTATATCTGCGGCGAAGAGACGGCGCTGATCGAGAGCCTGGAAGGCAAGAAGGGGCAGCCGCGGCTGAAGCCGCCATTCCCCGCCAATGTCGGGGTGTGGGGCTGCCCGACGACGGTGAACAATGTCGAATCGATCGCGGTGGCGCCGGCCATCCTGCGGCGCGGGGCGGCGTGGTTCGCCGGGCTGGGCCGGCCCAACAACACCGGGACCAAGGTGTTCTGCATTTCCGGCCATGTGAACAAGCCGTGCAATGTGGAAGAGGAGATGGGCATCCCCTTGCGCGAGCTGATCGACCGGCATTGCGGCGGCGTGCGCGGCGGCTGGGACAATCTGCTGGCGGTCATCCCCGGCGGCTCGTCGGTGCCGCTGCTGCCCAAGGCGATGTGCGACGACATGCTGATGGATTTCGACAGCCTGCGCGCCGCCAAGTCGGGCCTGGGGACCGCGGCGGTGATCGTCATGGACAAGTCGACCGATGTGATCAAGGCGATCGCCCGCCTGTCGGCCTTCTACAAGCATGAAAGCTGCGGCCAATGCACGCCCTGCCGGGAAGGCACCGGCTGGATGTGGCGGGTGATGGAGCGGATGGTCAAGGGCCGGGCCGAGCCGGACGAGATCGACACCCTGCTCGAGGTGACCACCCAGGTCGAAGGCCATACCATCTGCGCGCTCGGCGATGCCGCGGCGTGGCCGATCCAGGGCCTGATCCGGCACTTCCGGCCGCTGATGGAACAGCGCATCGCCGACTACAAAAGCCGCGCGACAGCGCGTGCGGCGGAGTGAGGACGTCATGCCGAGTCTGACCGTTGACGGCATCACCGTCGAAGTTCCGGCCGGGGCTACGGTGCTCCAGGCCTGCGAAGCGGCCGGCGCCGAGATTCCGCGCTTCTGCTATCACGAACGGCTGTCGATCGCCGGCAATTGCCGGATGTGCCTGGTCGAGGTCGAGAAAAGTCCCAAGCCGGTGGCGAGCTGCGCCATGCCGGCGGCCGACAATATGGTGGTCAAGACCAACACCCCATTGGTACGCAAGGCGCGCCAGGGGGTGAT
>JAJFJE010000200.1 GCA_021774355.1 Alphaproteobacteria bacterium | reverse complement strand
CTCCCTCGTCATCCCCGCCAAGGGCCGTCAGGCCCGCCGCGCGGGGATCCTGGCCGGTGGGCGGGAAGATACCCGATCGGCGCCAAGGCGCCGTCGGGAATGACGAGGATTTGTTCGGGTCGTGGTGCCGTGGCCCTGACGAGGAGTTGCTGGGGCCGTGGCCGTGGTCCTGACGAGCGCTGGTAAGGGCCGTGCCGCCCTCGCCCTGACCGCCCAAAGCCGCCCCTCTCCCTCGTCATCCCCGCCAAGGGCCGCCAGGCCCGCCGAGCGGGGATCCTGGCCGCCGCGTGGCCTCAGCCGCGGGTCAGCGGCTTGTACTTGATCCGGTGCGGCTGATCCGCGGCATGGCCGAGCCGCCGCTTCCGGTCCGCCTCGTAATCCTGATAATTGCCTTCGAACCATTCCACATGGCTGTCGCCCTCGAACGCCAGGATGTGGGTGGCAATGCGGTCCAGGAACCAGCGATCATGGCTGATCACCATGGCGCAGCCGGCGAAATCGACCAGGGCGTCTTCCAGGGCGCGCAGGGTGTCGACGTCGAGATCGTTGGTCGGTTCGTCGAGCAGCAGGAAATTGGCGCCTGATTTCAGCATCTTGGCCAGGTGGACACGGTTGCGTTCGCCGCCCGACAGGGAGCCCACCTTTTTCTGCTGATCGGGACCCTTGAAATTGAAGTTGCCGACATAGGCGCGGCTGGGCACCTCGCGCTTGCCCAGCGCCAGCATGTCGTTGCCGTCGGAGATTTCCTGCCAGACCGTGTGGTCCGGGTTCAGGCTGTCGCGGCTCTGGTCGACATAGCCGAGGACCACGGTGTCGCCGATCCGGAAGTCGCCGGTGTCGGGGGTCTCCTGGGCGGTGATCATGCGGAATAACGTGGTCTTGCCGGCGCCGTTGGGACCGATCACGCCGACAATGCCGCCGGGCGGCAGCTTGAAGGTCAGGTCGTCGATCAGCAGGCGGTCGCCGAAGGCCTTGGCCAGATGATTCGCCTCGACCACCAGATTGCCCAGGCGCGGGCCCGGCGGAATGACGATCTGGGCCTTGCCCGGGTCGCGTTCCGTCTGCTCGGCCAGCATGGTCTCATAGGCAGCGATACGCGCCTTGGACTTGGCCTGGCGCGCCCGCGGGCTCTGCCGGACCCATTCCAGTTCCCGGTCGAGAGCGCGCTGGCGGGCTTCCTCGGTCCGGCCTTCCTGTTCCTGCCGCTTCTGCTTCTGCTCCAGCCACGAGGAGTAATTGCCTTCCCAGGGCAGGCCCTGGCCGCGGTCGAGTTCGAGAATCCAGGTGGCGACATTGTCCAGGAAATAGCGGTCGTGGGTGACGGCCACGACGGTGCCCGGATAATCCTCCAGAAACCGCTCCAGCCAGGCTACGGATTCCGCGTCCAGATGGTTGGTCGGCTCGTCGAGCAGCAGCATGTCCGGCTTTTCCAGCAGCAGACGGCACAGCGCCACCCGCCGGCGCTCGCCGCCCGAGAGCTTGGCCACCGCCGCGTCCGCCGGCGGCAGGCGCAGGGCGTCCATGGCGATCTCGACCTGACGGTCGAGTTCCCAGGCGTTCAGGGCGTCGATCTTCTCCTGCAGGTCGGCCTGCTCGGTCAGCAGGTCGTTCATCTCGTCATCGCTGAGGTCTTCGCCGAAGCGTTCGCCCACCGCCTCGAAACGGTCGAGCAGGTCCTTGGTCGCCTTGACCCCCAGCATGACATTGCCGACGACGTCGAGGGTCGGATCGAGCTGCGGCTCCTGGGACAGATAGCCGACCCGAACACCTTCCGCGGCCCAGGCCTCGCCATTATAGTCGCGGTCGAGGCCGGCCATGATCTTCATCAAGGTCGATTTGCCCGAGCCGTTGACGCCCAGCACGCCGATCTTGGCTCCCGGCAGGAACGACAGCCAGATATTCTTCAAGACCTGACGCCCACCCGGATAGGTCTTGGACAGGTCCTTCATGACGTAGACGTATTGATAGTTTGCCAAGGCTTGGACGTCCTTACAGGCTGGGATGGCGCGGATCGTGAGCGGATTGGCCGGGACCATAAGCCCTTCGGCACGTGCCTTCAACGAAAAGGACCCGGCGACCGGCGCCGGGGCGGCCTTTCCCGCATTGCCGCTATTGAGAGCGATTTGCATTTTCCGGCTGGCCGCGCCATAGTCCCGCGAGCAATGCAATTCACTCGCAATATCGCACCGAACAAGCGGAGCATTCGATCATGCGTCTTTTCGTTCTCGCCCTCGCCGGCACCCTCGGCCTGTCCTGGCCCCTGGCCAAGGCGGACGAGCTCAACATCTATTCCTCGCGCCACTACCCGTCCGATACCCAGCTCTTCGGCAAGTTCCAGGACGAGACCGGGATCACGGTCAATCTGATCCAGGGCAAGGCGCCCGAGCTGATCGAGCGCATGAAGCTGGAAGGCCAGAACAGCCCGGCGGATATTTTCATCACCACCGACGCCGCCAATCTGTGGCGGGCGGAAGAGGCCGGGCTGTTCCGCCCGACCCGCTCGCCGGAGCTGGAAGCGATCATTCCCGCCCATCTGCGCGACCCCCAGGGCCGCTGGTTCGCCTTTGCCACCCGGGCGCGGGTGCTGATCTATAACAAGGCCCGGGTGAAGCCGGAGGAGCTGTCCACCTATGAGGCGCTGGCCGCGCCCAAATGGAAGGGACGCCTGCTCTCCCGGTCATCCTCGAACGAATATGTCCAGTCCATGACGGCGGCCCTGATCGCCCATCTGGGCGAGGCCGAGACCGAGGCATGGGCGAAGGCGGTGGTCGGCAATTTCGCCCGCCAGCCCAAGGGCGGCGACATCGACCAGATCCGCGCGGTCGCCGTGGGCGAAGGCGATGTGGCGATCGGCAATCATTACTACTTTGCCCGCCTCGTCGCCTCCGACAAGCCGGCGGACAAGGCGGTGGTGGCGAAGGTCGGCCTGTTCTTCCCCAACCAGCAGAGCTTCGGCACCCACACCAACGTCTCGGGCGCCGGCATCGCCATCCACGCCCCGCACCCCGACGCGGCCTTGAAATTCCTGGTCTATCTGGCAAGCCCGGAAGCCCAGGCCACCTTTGCCGAGGCCAATAACGAGTTCCCGGTGCGCGACGGGGTGGCCACCTCGTCGATCGTCGCCGGCTTCGGGACGTTCAAGCGGGACACACTGCCGATCACCGAACTCGGCGCCAATAACGCCAAGGCGGTGATGCTGCTCGACCGGGCCGGCTGGCGCTGACCCGGCGTCGCCCGCCGGCCTGCTACAGGGCCAGCATGTGGTTGTCCCAGCGGGCCGCGGCGGGCGCGGTGCCGAAGGCCGCGGCGGCCGGTCCCGGCGCGATCATGGCAAGGCCGCCCTGGCCGCTGGCCGCGACGAAGCAACCGGCGGCACCGCCGCCCGCCAGACCGCAGACATCGGGCAGGTCACAACGGCCGAGATAGCGGCCGCTCGCGGCCTGCCACAAGGCAACCAGGCCGCCCCTGGGGCTGGCCACGGCGATTATCGTGCCGCTGGGATCGACCGCGGCGCTGCCGCAATATTGGTGCAGCGCCCGGAGGTCCGAGGCCGGCAGGTCGAGCAGCGTCAGTCGCCCGTCGGGGGCAAGCAGCCCGACCATCGGCACCGCATCCTGCGGCGGGCCCTGATACTGCATGGCGAAGGCAACCGCCCCGTCCCGCGTCCCGGCAAGGTGGCGGATCGATAATTGGTGGAGGGCCTGCGGCAGCACCGCCTTGGCCAGGGGTGCCCCGTCGGCCATGTCCAGGACCACCAGGGACGATTCCATGCGATCCAGGTTGAGCACCGTGCCAGGGGCATCCGGGTCGGTCAGCAAGCCGCCATTGGCCACCACCAGGCGCCGACCGTCGGGCGACAGGACCAGGTCATGGGGATCGAGGCCGCCGCTGGCCCATTCCCCGACCCGCCGCCAGCCTGTCGTCTCGTAAAGACCGATCAGGCCGCGTTCGCCCGCCCAGTCGGTCTCGCTGGCCAGGAACAGGCGGCCATCCCGGCTGAACAGCCCGTGGCCGCAGAAGACGCAGCCCTGGCGGGGCGCCAGCGTGGCCAGGGGGCGGCCATCGTCCAGGGCGACGACCACGGCGACATGACCCGGCCGGCGGCCGACCGCCACGGCGACCCGGCCGTCCGGCGACCGGGCAAGACCGTGGCCGCGCCCCGGCAGGGTCCGCTCGAAGCGGACCGCGCCGGCCCGGTCGAGGATTGTGACCCGGGCCTCGCCGGGCGCCGTGACGCGGGTGGCCAGCCAGCCCGCGGCCCGCCGCGGCGGCCAGGCGTTGACGGCGCCCCAGCCCAGCATGCCGGCTGCGCCGGCGCCCAGGGCCAGGCCCAGCAACTGGCGGCGATCGGGCATCACGTCAGTCACCGTCCAGGGCGTTGAAGCCCAGCGGAATCCCCAGGGCGACCGTCAGCCGCTGGGCCAGCAGGGCCTTGAGGGCCGCGGCCTCTCGCACCAGGGTCTCGACCGCCGGCCGGGCCGCCGGGTCGGCCACCGCCTGGTCCAGCTGCCCCGGAATTGCCTGGGCGGTCGCTAGGGTCTGGGCAAAGGCCTTGTCGAGCAGGGCTTTCAACGCCTTGTCATGGCTGTCGAGATAGGGCGCCATGCCGATGCTGTAGATGGTCTGCGCGGTCTGCAGATCGACGATGATGTTATGCAGCGAGCGGCCGCTGCGCCACTGCTCGAGCAGCCGCGGCTTGGCGCCGGTGACGTCGGCGCCCAGGGCCGGCGTGACCTTGCGGTCGGCGACCATCTCGACCGCCAGGAACAGCCCTTTGAACAGTTCGACCGTAGCCTCCGACTCGGACCGGTAGAGTGCATTGTCCGACCCGGGCTGGAGCAGGAACTGGCGATAGGGCGGCGTGCCGGTGGTCCACTGGGCGACCATCCCGGTGCCCATCTCGGCAAGGTTGGCCGCGATCGCCCGGATCGTCCCGCAACGGCGGGCGGCCTGGTCGTCGCCCGCCGCCAGGGCGGCCACGGCCTCGTCGCCGAACAGCAGGCGCTCCA
>JAJFJE010000199.1 GCA_021774355.1 Alphaproteobacteria bacterium | reverse complement strand
GCGGCGATTTCATCACGCTGACCGCTGCGCTGTCGCGCAGCCAGGAGGTCGCCAATCTGGTTCAGCTGTTTGGCCGGGTCCGCGGCCAGTTGGCGAGTTCCCCCCTGGTGTCCAGCGAGGAGTTCAGCGCCGGCGGCGCCGACACGGTGCGCGGTTATCTTGAGTCCGAAGTCCTGGGCGACAACGGCGTCCTCGGCACGGTTGAACTGCGCAGTCCGCCGGCCCCTGCGGCCGCCGGCCCGATTGGCGACTGGCAGGTCTATGCCTTTGCCGATGGCGGCGCGCTCTTCGTGCTCGACCCGCTGCCCGACCAAAAGGACCGTTTCACCCTGGCCAGTGCCGGCATTGGCGGGCGCATCCGACTATTCGACTACCTGAACGGAGCCGTTGATCTCGGCCTGCCTCTGGTCAGCCAGACGGCGACCCGGGTCCGGGATCCGCGATTCCATTTCCGCCTCTGGGGCGCGTTCTAGCGGCTTTACTCGTGAAGGATTGATGGCATGTCCCGTCGGTTCGCCTGGTTGATGGTTGTCATGCTCGGCGTGCTTGCCGGGCTGACCTTGGCGCCGCGATCGGCCCAGGCGTGGTGGAACGACGACTGGCAATTGCGCAAGCAGCTGACCGTCGACACCGGTCCGACCGGGGCCGGCATCGCCGACCCGATCGGCACCACCCCGATGCTGGTCCGCCTGCATTCGGGAAATTTCCAGTTCGAGGTGGCAAAGGACGACGGCACGGACCTGCGCTTCGTTGCCGATGACGATGTGACACCGCTGAAATATCACATCGAGAAATATGACCCGCTGCTCGGCGAGGCTTTCGTCTGGGTTGCCGTGCCCGACCTCAAGCCGGGCACCCAGACCAAGATCTGGCTCTATTACGGCAATGCCAAGGCGGCCGTGGCCGACGATGCCAAGGGCACCTACGACCCCGCCACCCTGCTCGTCTATCACTTCGCCGAACGCGGCGTGCCGGCCCGTGACCACACCAGTTGGGGCAACGGCGCCCGGACCGCCGGGGTGACCGGCGAGGGCTCGATGATCGGCCCCGGCCTGCGCCTCGACGGCCTCAGCACGGTGACCCTGCCCGATTCGGCCTCGCTGCGCTGGGCCAACGGGGCGGCGATGACCTGGACGGCGTGGCTGAAGCCGGCCGCGCTGCAGCCCAATGCCGTGATTTTCGGTCGCCGCGACGGAGTCGCAGGACTGACCATCGGCCTCGACAACGGGGTGCCTTTCGTCGCGCTGCGCAACGCCTTCGGGACCCAGCGTGCCGTCGCGGCGGGCGCGGTGGCGCCGGGCACCTGGCACCATCTGGCGGTGGTCAGCGACGGCCAGCAGACCCGGCTCTATCTCGACGGCGCGGCGGCCGGCAGCGTCCCCGCCGGCCTTGCCGCCATGACCACGGCGGCCATTCTGGGCGGCGAGCCGCCCGCCGAAGCCCCGCCGTCCCCAGAGACGATTTCGCCCCAAGCGCCGGCCGATGCCCCGCCGGTCGATGCCCCGCCGGCAGAGGCCGCGCCGGCGGAGGCCGCGCCGGCCGAGCTCCTCGCGCCCCTGCCGGCCAGTGCGCCGGCGGTCAATTTCGTCGGCGAGCTCGACGAATTGACGATCGCCGGGACCGCCCGCCCGGCCGGCTTCATCAAGGCCGCGGCGGTCGGACAGGGCGCCGACAACGGCAAGTTCCTGAGCTTCAGTGTCGACGAGGAAGCCGCCACCTGGCTGACCGGCTATTTCGCCGTCATCGTCCGTTCGGTCACCCTCGACGCCTGGGTGGTGATCGGCATTCTCGGCCTGATGGCGATCATCTCGTGGATCGTGGTGGCCGAGAAGCTGTCCTACGTCAACCGCCAGAGCCGGGCCAACCGGGCGTTCCTGGAGCGCTTCGATGTGGTGGCCAGCGACCTGACCATTCTCGACCGGGGCGATGCCGACCACGTCTCGACCATGGGCGGACGGATGACCGATGCCGAGGTCCGGATGATGCGCAACTCGTCGCTCTATCGAGTCTACCATGCCGGCGCGCACGAAATCCGCCGGCGCTTTGTCGATAATCATGTCGGGCCGAAGTTCCTGCCGGCGGAGTCGATCGCGGCGATCCGCGCCTCGCTCGACAGCGCCCAGGTGCGCGAGACCCAGAAGCTGAACGCCCTGGTGGTGGTCCTGACCATCGCCATCTCCGGCGGGCCGTTCCTCGGCCTGCTGGGCACGGTGGTCGGGGTGATGATCACCTTTGCCGCCATCGCCGCCTCGGGCGACGTCAACGTCAACGCCATTGCCCCCGGCATCGCGGCCGCGCTGCTGGCGACCGTGGCCGGACTCGGCGTCGCCATCCCAGCCCTGTTTGCCTACAACTACCTCAATACGCGGATCAAGGACGCGGTCAGCGACATCCAGATCTTCGTCGACGAATTCGTCACCCGCATGGCCGAGTTCTATGCCTGGCGCCCGGACGAACCGCGGCCCGCGCGCAGCGACGCCCGCGCGGCGGAGTGACGGCGATGCAGGTCCAGGGCGACAACAAGCCGTATGACGACATCAATATCACCCCGATGCTCGACCTTGCCTATGTGCTGCTGGTCATCTTCATCATCATGACCACGGCCAGCGTCCAGGGCATCAAGGTCAAGCTGC